>JAUCFZ010000201.1 GCA_030377915.1 Clostridiaceae bacterium HSG29 | reverse complement strand
ATGTAGTAAAGGTCTTTTATGGATAGCAGTTCGTAAATATTTATTGGAGATTTATAATAAAAGAGGTACTAAATGAAAAAATATAATAATGAAAAGTATTTAAATGAATTAGCAGATTGCTTTAAAACTAAAGAAAATGATGAAATAGCAAAACAAATGAAAAAATATATGAGAAATCAATTTGATTTTCACGGTATTAAAACTACAGAAAGACGTAAAATTACAAAATCTTTTTTGAAAGAGAACAATCGACCACCGTATGGTGAAATTCACGAAGTTATTAAAAAATTATGGAATGAGGATAATAGAGAAAAGCAATATTTTGCTCAAGAGTTGGTTTTGAAATATAAAAAAGAATGGGATGAATCAATTATTGAGTTATTTGAATATATGGTTATTAATAAATCATGGTGGGATACGGTTGATATAATTGCAAAAAAACTCATCGGAGAGTATTTTTTAAAGTATCCGCAGAATTTAATGTTTTATTATGAAAAATGGGTTATAAGTGATAATATTTGGCTTAATCGTGTTACATTAATTTATCAGTTAGGCTATAAGGAATTAACAAATGAAAAGAATTTGTTTAATGCTATAGAACAATTAAAGGTTAAGAATGAATTTTTTATTCAAAAAGCAATCGGATGGTCTTTACGTGAATATTCAAAAGTAAAACCAAAGGTTATTAACGAATATATTATAAATAATGAATTATCAAATTTAGCAACAAAAGAAGGATTAAAATGGATGAAAAATAATGATTTATTATAAAAATTAAATTGGAATAAATAGGAGGAATTATGAAAGATATTGTTATTATAGGTGGAGGACCTGGAGGTTATGAAACAGCAATTAGAGCTGCTAAATTGGGTGCTAATGTTACTTTAATTGAAAAAGAAGTGTTAGGTGGAACATGTTTAAATAGAGGGTGTATACCTACAAAAGCACTTTATCGAAACGCTGAGATTTTAAATAATATAAAAGAAGCTGATAAATTTGGAATTGATGTAAATGGATATAGTTTAAATGTTTCAAAGGTTCAAAGTCGAAAACAAGAAATTGTTGATAAACTTGTTTCAGGAATCGAAGTATTAATTAAAGAGAATAAAATTGAGTATTATAATGGATTTGGTAGTTTAGTTGATAAAAATACAGTTTTAGTTAAAACAGAAGAAGAAACAATTGAAATTAAAACAAAATATATTATTATTGCTACAGGTTCAAAACCAAGCGTTATTCCTGTTGAGGGTTCTGATATAGAAGGAATATATACTTCAAAAGAAATTTTGGAATTTAATGAGATTCCTAAAAGACTTACTATTATTGGTGCTGGAGTAATTGGTGTTGAGTTTGCAAATATTTTTAATTCATTTGGTTCTGAGGTTACGCTTATGTTAAGAAGTAAAAATATAATTAAAACAGAAGATGTTGAAATATCAAAACGATTAGCTTCTATGTTTAAGAAAAAAGGAATTTCAATTCTTAATAAAGTTGAATATAAAAAAATAGAAAAAGTAAATGATACGTATGTAGTTACATATGAAGATAAAAAAGGTATTAAGGAAATAGTTGGAGATAAATTATTAATTTCTGCAGGAAGAAGTCCTGTATTAGATGGGATTGGTCTAGAGGAATTAGGTATTAAATATACGCGAAAAGGTATAACTGTAGATAATGAATTTAAAACTAATATTGACAATATATATGCTATTGGAGATGTTAACGGTAAGCTTATGTTAGCGCATGTGGCTTCACATCAAGGAATTGAAGTTGTTGAAAGAATTATGGGAAAAATACCAAAAATTAATCAAAATTTAGTTCCGAATTGTATTTTTGTTTTTCCGGAAGTATCAAGTATTGGTAAGAGAGAAGAAGAATTGAAAGAAGCAGGAATTGAATATAATAAAAATAAATTTTTATTTGCTGCTAATGGCAAAGCTTTAACATTAGGAGAAGGTGATGGTTTTATTAAAGTATTAGAAGTTGATAATAAAATAGTTGGTGTTCATATTCTTGGACCTCATGCATCAGATTTAATTCATGAAGCTGCTATTGTAATAAATAATGATCTTGGAGTAGAAGATATAGCTAGAACAATTCATGCTCATCCAACTTTATCTGAGACTTTTGTTGAAGCTGTACTAGGTCTTCACAATGAGGCAATTCATCAAATTAAAAAGTAAAAATATAATTTACTAATTGATGAAAATTATTTTATAAATATCTTAAAAATAGCGTGTTGATATGATACAATCAAATTGTATTTTGTCGTTAAAAATAGATACTTAATACTTATAAAATAATTATAAAAATGTGAAATGTCTAGTGGAGGATAAAATTATGAATACTATTGTTATTTATAAATCTAAATGTGGTTTTGTAAAAAAATATGCAAAATGGATTGCTAAGGAATTATCAGCAGATTTAAGTGAACGTTCAGCTATTTCTATTGAA
>JAUCFZ010000018.1 GCA_030377915.1 Clostridiaceae bacterium HSG29 | reverse complement strand
TTCAGTTTATTACGAGGAAACTGAGGAATTATATGATAAGGATATATTTCTATTAGAGGAATATGGTTACTTAAATAACGAAGAAATATTGAAAATCAAATTTGAAAAATATATACCAGGATATTTACCTGAAATTCCAAAAGATAATGACTATATTGAGAAAATAATTACCATATTAGAGCAATTCATTGAATTATATAGTGAATTTAAGGCTACTGCTAATATAATTAATATTAATAATGAAAAAATACTAAAAAGAAAATTTATTGATAATAAATGGATTACTGTAAAAGAAAAAATAGATGATGAACATTTATTTACTATATTAGATGTTAATCCTTTTGATGTTAGAAGATTAATGAGAGATTTAAATAGAATTGATAACACTTGGGAAATGGATATGTTTTATTCTCCAAATGTTATTAAAGATGAAACCGATGAAAGTTTATATTATCCTTTAATTTTTATTTTAGCAGATTTAAATGAAACTCAAATAATACAATATACATTAATCGATCATAGAAATGAAAATATATTAAGTAAATACTTTGATTTTTTATTTGATGCTTATAATAGTAACGGAAATTATCCTACTAAAATAAAAATGAAATGTAGTAAATTGCATTATGGTTTTGAAGATATATTTAAAGCTATGAAAGTGAAAATTGAATTTGTAGATTTTCTTGAGATAATTGATGACTTTAAAGAGAATATGTATCTTGATAAAAGTAATTATGATATTGAAATTTTAGAGGAAAAATTATTATCACTTTTAGAATCTGGTGAAATTACAGAAGATGATATTGATGATGATTTTATTAATGAATTACTTAAAACCCTAGAAACAGACGAATAAAGAGCTGCATTTTGCAACTCTTTTCTCGTTTTTGATTAAATATTTTTTTCGTTAATAAATTTATTAATATTAAAGAAATTTTCCATAAGTAAAGCTGTTCTCATTGAAACCTCTTGATTTTTTAAAATATCAATAGCCATATCTTTGTTAATTATCTCTATTTCAGCATCTTCACTTGCCTCTTGAAATTCTTTTGAAGGTATTCCACTAAAATATCCATACGCAACATTCGCTTTTTCATTAATAATACCAACACTTGTATATCTTTCTTTTTCTATTGAAACAATTTCAATATCCATTCCTGTTTCTTCTTTAAATTCGCGTATTGCAGCAATCTCAATTTTTTCGTCATTATCAACAAGCCCTGCTGGTATTGTATACATATATTTGCCAGCAGAAACTCTAAATTCTTTTAAAATAACCAGCTCTGTTCTTTCTCTATTGCAAGCAAAAATCATTACGCCATCAGAATATGATTTGTTATTTAATATTTCATTTTTAAGTCTATCAATTTTATCTCTTGAAACTAATTCCCAATTTCTTTTAACATTATCTTTTCCAGTATATTCAATAATAAAACTATTTAAATATTCTAGTCTCTCTGTTTTTTTAATTTTTCCAATTTTTATTTTTGAATTTTTCATTTTTCCTCCTAAAATATTCTATATTAATATACTAACACTTTAATATGAATTTATCTACCATATGTAAATTTATACCAAAATTCATTAAATGTTTATTTGTCTATATAATTAATTTACAAAAATCGTTTTCAATTTTCAATATATTATTGCTTATTTTATATAGTTATTATAAAATAAGGAAAGTTAAAATATATTGAGATTGGAGATTTATGAAATTATTAAAAGAAAAAATCATTAAAGAAGGAAGAATTACAGGTGAAGAAATTTTAAAAGTAGATTCTTTTTTAAATCATCAAATTGATCCTTCACTTCTAAATGAAATTGGAAAGGAATTTCTAAAAAGATTTAGCAATGAAAAAGTAACAAAAATTTTAACAATTGAGGCTTCAGGCATTGCAATTGCAGCCATTGCAGGCCTACATTTCAATGTTCCTATTGTTTTTGCAAAAAAAGTAGAATCTAAAAATCTTGATAAGGAAACTTATAAAACACAAGTTTATTCTTTTACAAAGGGTAAGAACTATGATATCCAAGTTTCTAAACGTTATTTAAATAGTGAAGATCATATTTTAATATTAGATGACTTTTTAGCAAATGGTAGAGCTTCTATCGGATTAATCGAACTTGTAAAACAAGCGAATGCTACTCTAGCAGGTGTTGGAATAGTAATTGAAAAAGGTTTCCAAGAAGGCGGTGAAATTCTAAGAAATAATAATGTAAATCTACAGTCGTTGGCAATTGTTAATAAATTTAAAAACGGGGAAATTACTTTTAAAAATTAGGAGGAAAAATGAAAAAAATTCTTATTTTATTATTGGCTTTAAGTTTAGTTATTGGTTCTTTTACTGGGTGTTCAAAATCAGAGGATGCTAAAACTGATGATCAAATGATTGTAGGTTTTATATATGTTGGGCCAATTGGTGATGGTGGTTATACTTTTGCTCATGATCAAGGAAGATTGTATTTAGAAGAAAAATTAGATGTAAAAACAATATATAAGGAATCAGTTCCTGAAACACAAGAAGTTGAACAGGAAATTAGAAACATGGTTGATCAAGGTGCAAAAGCAATTTTTGCTACAAGTTTCGGATTTATGGATTATGTAGAAAAAATGTCAAATGAATTTCCAGATGTAGCTTTCTTCCATTGTTCAGGTTATAAATCTACAGATAATATGGCAAATTACTTTGGAAGAATGTATGAACCTAGATATTTATCCGGTATAGTTGCAGGTTTAAAAACAAAATCAAATAAATTAGGTTACGTTGCAGCATTCCCTATTCCTGAAGTAGTTAGAGGAATAAACGCATTTACTCTTGGAGCTCAATCGGTAAACCCTGATATAACAGTTGAAGTTGTTTGGACTTCTACATGGTATGATCCAGCAAAAGAAAAAGAAGCTGCAATTTCACTTCTTGATAAAGGTGCAGATATAATCGCACAACATCAAGATACTGCAGGACCTCAACAAGCAGCTGAGGAAAAAAATGCTTTCTCTATTGGATATAATACAGATATGAAAGATATGGCACCAAAAGCATATATGACAGCACCAGTTTGGAATTGGGGACCATATTACGTTGAGCAAGTTCAAAATGTAATAGATGGCACTTTTGAAACTCATGCATATTGGGGTGGAATGAAAGATGATACTATTAAACTAGCTCCACTTACTGAAAATGCTCCAGAAAATGCTCAAGCTGAGGTTGATAAAGCTGAAGCAAAAATACTTGATGGATCTTTAGTAATATTTGAAGGACCTATCAATGATCAATCAGGAAATATTAAAGTTGCTGATGGTTCAAGTTTAACTGATGGCGAAATGTTAAGTATTGATTGGTTTGTAGAAGGAGTTATCGGCAAAATCAAATAGTACAAAAGGAGATATAATGAATCAAGAAGTTTTTGTTAAAATGAAAAATATTTCCAAATCTTTTGGAACTGTTAAAGCTAATAATTCGGTTAATTTCGAAGTAAATAAAGGCGAAGTTCATGCCCTTCTTGGTGAAAATGGTGCTGGAAAAAGTACATTAATGAACATGCTATCGGGTTTTTATAAACCTGATAGCGGTTCTATTTTTATTCGAGGAAAAGAAGTTAAATTTAGTTCTCCAAAAGATGCAATAAACGAAAAAATCGGAATGATTCATCAGCATTATAAACTTGTTGATGTTCAAACTGCAAAAGAAAATATAATATTAGGTCAAAAAGGTAGTTTATTTGTTAATAGTAAAAAACTTTCAAAAAATATTTATGCTGTTGCTAAAGAATACGGTTTACCAATTAATCCTGATAAAAAAATATATGATATGTCAATTGGCGAAAAGCAATCTGTTGAAATATTGAAAGTCCTATACGAAGGAAATGATATTTTAATAATGGACGAACCAACAGCAGTATTAACTCCACAGGAAACAAAGAAATTATTTGAAATAATTAGAAATATGGCTTCAAAAGGTTGTGCAATTATTATTATTACTCATAAATTAAATGAAGTTATGGAAGTTTCTGATAGAGTTACTATCCTTAGAAAAGGACAAACAATTACAACTGTAATCACAAAAGAAACCTCCCCTGAACTTTTAACTAATCTAATGGTTGGAAAATCAGTTAATCTCTCTATTAAAAGACCTGAAGTAGAAAAATCTGATGAAATTTTAAAAGTCGAAAATTTATTTGCAAAAAATCAAAATGGAGTAAAAGTTCTAAATGATATTTCCTTTAGTCTTTATGGCGGTGAAATATTGGGAATTGCAGGAGTTGCAAATAGCGGACAGAAAGAAATTTGTGAAGCTATAGCTGGCCTTTATCCAATAGAGAGCGGTAATATTTTTTATGAAAACGATGATATTGTTGGCAACACGCCTGGCGAAATAATAAATAAAGGCATTAGTATGAGTTTCATTCCAGAGGATCGATTAGGAATGGGATTAGTTGCATCAATGGATATGATAGATAATTATTTACTTAAAGAATTTCATAATCAAAAGAGTATTTTTTTAGATAGAAATCCAATTTTAAAAACATGTAATAAAATGATTGATGATCTTCAAATTGTGACTCCTGGTGTAAATCATCCTGTTAAACAGCTTTCAGGCGGAAATATTCAAAAAGTTCTTATTGGAAGAGAAATTAACACAAATCCTAAAATTTTAATAACTGCTTATGCTGTTAGAGGATTAGATATTGGATCATGTCATACAATATATGATTTGATAAATGAGCAAAAAGAAAAAGGTGTTGCCATAATGTTTATTGGAGAAGATCTTGATATATTATTACAACTTTGTGATAGTATTTTGGTATTGTCAGAAGGAACGGTTATGGGCATTGTTGATGCTAGGACAACTGATAAGGAAACTATTGGGCATTTAATGGCAGGTGGATTGAATATTAAGGAGGCCTATTAATGTTTCAAATGATAAAACGGGCTGAAATTTCAAAAAAAGAATCAGCATTAATAAGATTTTCTGCTATTGTACTTGCATTTATTTTTTCTGGATTATTTATCCTTCTATTAGGTCATAATCCAGTAAATGTTTATATTTCAATGTTTGATGGCGCATTCGGATCACTTTATAGATTGAAGGAAACAATTATAATTACTATTCCTTTGGTTATAACATCCATAGGAATAATGATAGCTTTTAAAATGAAATTTTGGAATATAGGTGGTGAAGGACAAATTCTAATGGGTGCATTTGGCGCTACTGTTTTTGCCCTAAATATGCCAGAATTACCAAAGGTGGCTTTATTATCGTTAATGCTAATTTCAGGTTTTATTAGTGGTGGATTGTGGGCGCTTATACCAGCAATTTTTAAAGTTAAATTTGGAACTAATGAAACAATAATCACTTTAATGCTTAATTATATTGCTATAAAGTGGATTACTCATCTCCAATACGGACCAATGAGAGATCCTAATGCACTTGGTTTTCCTAAAATTGCAAATTTCTCTAACAATGCAATACTCCCCTCTTTATTTGGAGTTCATATCGGATGGATATTCGCAGTTATTATTGTAATTGCAATTTCAATATTTATGAAAAAATCTAAATGGGGATATAAAATTTCAGTAATTGGTGAAAGTGTAGATACTGCTAGATATGCAGGAATAAACATTAATAGAGTAATGTTATTTTCAATGTTTTTAAGTGGTGGTATTTGTGGAATTGCTGGAATGATTGAAGCATCTGCTGTTAATCAAACACTAAATTATTCTATTTCTGCTGGATATGGTTTTACAGCAATTATTACCACTTGGCTTTCAGGATTAATGCCAAGTATTATAATACCAGTTTCATTACTATTTGGTGGACTTGTAAAAGGCGGTAATTTTATACAAACTGCTTTTTTAATTCCTAAAGCTGCTGCACAAATTTTACAGAGTATGATTCTTTTCTTTGCAATAGGTAGTGAGTTTTTTGTAAAGTATAAATTGAAATACAAAAAAAGAAATAATAATTCAGATAATGTAAAGGAGAGTGTTTAGATGATAGAAAGTTTTTTATATTCAGTAATTATTTCAGGCACTCCTCTATTATTTGCAACACTTGGTGAAATTATAACAGAAAAATCTGGACATCTTAATTTAGGAGTTGAAGGATTAATGTTATTAGGAGCTGTTGGTGGATTTGGTATTGGTTTTGCAACTTCTAATCCTATATTAGCAATATTTGGTGGAGCTTTTGTCGGAACTTTAGGAGCTTTAGTTTACGCTTTTTTAACAGTTTCTTTAAGAGCAAATCAAGTAGTTTCAGGTTTAGCATTAACAATTTTTGGAACCGGAATTTCAAGTTACGTTGGAACAATATTTGTAGGTAAAAAAATGCCTGAAGTTATAATTGATTTTTTTAAACCCTTCGAAATTCCACTATTAAGTAAAATTCCTTTTATTGGAAATATATTATTTAATCAAGATTTATTTATATATTTAAGTTATATTATCGCAATTTCTTTAGGAGTATACTTATATAATACAAGATTTGGATTAAATTTAATTGCTGTTGGAGAAAATCCTTCCGCAGCAGATAGTACAGGAATAAATGTTACACTCTATAAATATGTACATATTGCTATTGGTGGTGCTCTTTGCGGTTTAGGTGGTGCATACCTTTCAATAGTAGAAGTTCCACAATGGCAAGACAATATTACCGCTGGCCGTGGATGGATAGCAATTGCGCTTGTTATTTTTGCATCATGGAATCCATATAAAGCTCTATATGCAGCATATATTTTTGGAGGATTAAACATTATTGGTTTTAGAATGCAAAATTTGAACTTTTCTCAAAATCTTCTTGATATGCTACCATATGTAGTAACAATAATGGTATTAGTTGGAAGTTCTATTAAGAAATCTAAAAATAATGCTCCACCAAAAGGATTGTCAATTCCATACTTTAGAGAAGAAAGATAAACTAAAAACCCTGCTATTAAATATCAGGGTTTTTTTGTAAAAATTCTTTTATTGTAATATATTTATCAACTACCATCACTATCCACCCTTCAATGGAATTTGGAGGAATTAAAGTTAATGGAAACATATGCTTTAAAATAATATCAGCTTCTTTTTTATTTACTAAAAAATTTTTTTTTGAATTCATTAATGCAGTTTTGGGATGAGTAAATCCATGTTTTTTTAATAATTTCTTCTTTTCTCTTCTACCCTCTTTTCTCCAATCATATAAGAAAAAATCATGTAATAATGCAGCTCTTGTTGCAGATTTATAATCTAATTTCAATTTTTTTGATATTTTATATGTTAAATACGAAACTTTTAATGAGTGATCATAAATGCTTTCTCTGTGATGACGAAAATATTTTAGTTTTAGGAAATTATTATTAACAATAATTTCCTCGATTATAATATTAAATTCATCTATATACATAAAATCAACTCCAAAATTATTACATTTCTCTTTCTTTTGGTGATTGTTTTCCAACCATTTCAATAACTTCTATTTTTACAACATAAATCATATCAATCGCTCTATCAACATATTTGAATTCATCCATATTTGAATAATGCTTCATAATAATATTTAAACCTTCGATTTTCTCTTTTTTATCATCTATTATTGTAGCTATACCTGTACCAATAATACTTCTATAATTAACAGTAAATTTACAACTCACTTCGTTTTTAACTAGCTCATTATCAATATCCATTTCAAATGCAACTTTGTTATTTTTTCTGATAATATCTATTTTTTTACCTTCTTTAGCACAATGAAAATAAAAAACATTATCTTTATAACCAAAATTTAATGGAACAATATACGGAATATCATTTACTGACATACCAACCCTTAAAACTTGTGCCTCATTAATTATTTTTTCTAAATTTACTAGTGAGTGTATTTTCTTTTCTTTTCTACGCATATTTTCTCCTTTTTATTATAATTTTAACATAAAAAGCAAATAATAAGTTTGAATAATTGGATTTTTTTTGTATAATGAAGATGTATTGTAAAAACGATGTTTAAGGAGAGAAAAAAATGTCAATTATTGATAAAAAAAACCTTGGTTTACTTATTGATTTCTATGAATTAACAATGGCTCAATCATTTTTAGAAAGAGATATGAAAGATACAATAGCAGGATTTGATTTGTTTTACCGAAGAAATCCAGATAATGCTAATTTTTCGATAATGGGTGGAATCGAAGAAGTAATAGATCTAATTTTAAATTTTAATTTTTCTGATGATGATTTAAATTATTTAAAAAGTTTAAATACATTTAGCGATGAATTTATTGATTACTTAAGGAATTTTAAATTTACAGGTGATATTTGGGCAATTAAAGAAGGCACTGTAATATTTCCTAATGAACCTTTGATAAAAGTAAAAGCTCCAATAATAGAAGCTCAATTAATAGAAACTTTTTTAATACTTTTAATTAATAGAGCTTGTTTATTTACAACTAAAGCTAATAGAATAGCTCGACAAATAGCTTCTGATGATATTTTGCTTGAATTTGGTGCTAGACGTGCTCAAGGTGTAGATGTTGCTATATTGGCTCCAAGATACGCTTATATCGGCGGTTTCCATGGAACAAGTTCTACTATTGCAGGTAAACTTTATAATATCCCTGTTTCAGGTACTATGGCTCATTCATATGTTATGACGTTTGATAGTGAATATTTAGCATTCAAAAACTATTGTTTGTCATATCCAGATGATGTCGTATTATTAGTTGATACTTATGATACTTTGGAATCTGGTATTCCAAATGCAATTAAAGCATTTGATAATATTTTAAAACCTCTCGGGAAAAAACCAAAAGCAATTAGATTAGATAGCGGAGATTTATCTGATTTATCTAAAAAAGCAAGAAAACTCCTAGATGACGCAGGTTATTCTGATTGTAAAATATTTGTATCAAATTCACTTGATGAAGATTTGATTCAAAGTTTAAGATTTCAGAATTCTAAAATTAACGGTTATGGTGTTGGAGAAAGATTCGCGACTTCTAAATCATCACCTGTTTTTGGAGTAGTATATAAATTAGCATATTTAATAGATAAAAATGGTAATTTATCAAATAAAATTAAGTTAAGTGATAATCCTGCAAAATTAACAAATCCTGGTGATAAAAAAATATTTAGGATTTATGATACAAGCAATAAAGCATATGGTGATATTATTACTCTTAATGATGAACTTCTTGATAATACAAAGGATACAACATTTTATAGCGAACTATATCCTACTAAAAGAACTACTTTTAAAGCTAATTGCTATTATGCAAAAGAGTTACTTATTCCCCTTTTTATTAACGGAGAATTAGTTTATGAAATGCCAACTCTAGAACAAATAAAAGATCATTGCAAAGAGGAAGTAGATTCATTATATGAAGGAGTAAAAAGATTGATAAATCCACATAAGTATTATATCGATTTATCTGATAAACTTCTAAGTTTAAAAAGAAATCTAATTAAAGAAATGCAGAATGAATTTTAATCATTCTGCATTTTCAGTATTTAACCATTTTTTTAGCACTGTTTTCATAAGTTCGATTGTAACAGGTTTTTGCATATAATCATTCATGCCAATATCATAGCAATATGTTTTTTCACTCATTAACGAAGAAGCTGTTAAAGCTATAATATTTACATCTTTATTTAATTTCCTAATCTGCCTAGTTGCATTATATCCATCTACTATAGGCATTTGAATATCCATAAATATTAAACTAATATCATTATTTTTAAATTTTTCTACTGCTTCTCTTCCATTTACTGCTTCTATTATTTCAACATTATTTAAAATCTTTTTTAGAATTACTTTTATTAATTTCATATTAATGACATTATCCTCTGCAATTAAAATTTTATAACTATATTTTCCAATAATATCACTGCTAATAGTAATCAAATTATTTTCTTCTAGACAATTCTTATAAACTTCTAATAATTCATTAGTTTTAATTGGTATTAGTAATGTTAAAATATTTTTATTATCAGTATCAATTTTTGTATCTAAATGTTTTGTTAATATAATAATTTTGCAATTAAAATTTTCTCTTTTCATTTTTTCAAACAATTTAAAATCATCATCCGCAATAGATTCATCGACTATAATATAATTATAATTATAATTTTTCATCATTTCAAACGCTGAAATTGTGTTTTTTGCAAAGTCAGCAGAAACTCCAATTCTTTTAAGCTTATTTTCAATACTATTCTTTATTAGAGTATTATTTTCAATAATTAAAGTTTTTGCTGATTCTTTATTAAAGTTTTTACTGATATTTGCAATTTCATTTTTTATATTAAGATCAAAGTTAAAATTGCTGCCTTTATCGATTTCACTCTCTATTTTTAGCTCCGATCCCATTAATTTTAGAATACTACTTGATATTGATAATCCAAGTCCTGTACCACCAAATCTTCTTGTAATAGTTGGATCTGCTTGCGAAAATGAATCTAAAACTTTTTTCTGATTTTCATCGTCAATACCAATACCTGTATCTTTAACAGAAAAATTATAAATTCCTTTTAGAACATCATATTTCACATCTAAAATCACATATCCTTTATCAGTAAACTTTATAGCATTTCCTAGAATATTTATAATTACTTGCTTCAATTTTGAAGAATCAGCATATACTATTTCATGGTGCTTAATATCTAAATTAAAAAGTAAAGTTAGTTTCTTTTCATATGCTTTAAATTTCACTATATCAATTGCACTTTCAACCAAATCATATAAATTTGTTTTACTTATATCAAATTCCATCTTGCCCGCTTCTATCTTAGAAAAATCTAGTATATTAGTTATTACATCTAACAGCAATTCGCCTGATTCTTTAATGGTTTTCATAAAATCATACTGAATAGGAAGAAGATCTGTTTTCATTAGAATATCAGTAAAACCAATTATCCCATTTAAAGGAGTTCTAATTTCATGACTCATATTTGCTAAAAATTCATTCTTCGCTTTGCTTGCAAATTTTAATCTTTCAGATTCAATTTTTAATTCTCGTTCCATTTTTTTACGCTCACTAATATCAACAAATGTTTCAAGAATAACTTCTTCGCCTTCATAATCAAAATATGTAGCAGTTTTTAAAATTTCGACTTCCTTATTATTTAAATTTATTAAACTGCATTCAATATTGTTCACTGCTTCATTTCCGTCTAAAATTGGGCAATAACCATTATTATTTGTACAAAGAAGATCATTACAATGTTTTCCTTTAAGTTGATTTATATTACTAATTCCCAAAATTTTTAAAGTAGCATTATTAACCCACTTTATTCTTCTTTTTTTATCAACTATCACTACTCCAAAAGTTGAATTTGATAATATTTTGCTAAGATTTTCATTCATTTTTTTTATTTTTTCTTGATGTATAAAATTATTAGTTATATCACGCGAAATATATCCTACACCTTTTCCCATTTTAAATAAGCTAATATCAATATATCTAACTTCATTCTTTAAATTTATAGTCTTTTTAACCATATTAAATGGTTTACCTGTTCTCATAACATCATAATATTGCTCTATACCATTTTTATTAACATATGGGTAAAATTCAGGAAAAGATTTACCAATAACAAATTCTTTTTTTATATTATCAGGCACCATATTTAGAGCTGCTTTATTAACCTCAATTATTTTTAAATTCTCATCCAAAATCATAAATATTTCATCCGCAGAATCTAAAAACAATCGGAATCTTTCTTCAATTTGTTTTTGTTTTGTTATATCAATATGAACTCCAAATATTCTTTTAGGTTCTCCTTCTTTAGAATATTCAATTATTTTTCCTTTATCAAGAATCCAAATCCAATCTCCATTTTTATTTTTCATCCTAAATTCTTGTTCATAAAATTCATTATCGCTATAAAAATTCTTAAAAAAGTCTGATTTAGCTTCATAATAATCATCAGGATGACATAATTTTTTTATTGCATTAAAAGATGCATCCTCAAATTCATTTTTATTGTAGCCAAGCATATTAAACCATTTATCATTTCTATCCACTATATTAGTTTCAGCATTCCAACTCCATGTTCCAATATTTGCAGCTTCAATAATATTCTTACTTTCACTTTCTTTTGCTTTAAGTACATTTTCTGTTTCAATATGCTTTGAAATATCAATAATATAATGATAATAATTAATAATCTCACTATCATCAATTTTTTCAATAACCATTTTATCTGAAACCCATATAATTTTATTATCACCTGTTATTATTCTAAAAGGAGTAAATGAAATTTCAGTTATATCCTCTCTTATTGCATTTTCTTTTTCAATTAAAAATCTATCTAAATCATTTTTATGTATTATATCAATAAATTTCACTTTATTATTAATGATAAATTCATACGAGTAACCAATTACTTTAGAAATATTTGAACTAACATATTCAAAATTACATTCATTATTATTTTTATTATACTTTAATGTTATTAAAGGACAGTTTTCAATAATAGGGCTTTTACCTATTATATTTTGAAAAGTATATATTATTTTAATATTTTCCTTGTATATAATCTCACTTAATTTATAATTATTTATTTTGTTCATTTTAAAAATAATATTGATATTTGATTCTATTCTTGTGGGCACATTTATATTTAATGCGTCTTTAGCATACTCATTAAAATACTCAATCTTATTTGTAATTTTATCAACAATAACAATACCTACATATAAATCTTTATAAGCTGTATTATAAAAATCCATTTTTTTCATATATTCTCCATTCTGAAACTAAAATCTAATTAAATATACATAATTTCTTTTCATTTGTTAATATCTTTAACATTTCTATCCCAACAATACTATTTCCTTTTTTATCCAGTGAAGGACCTAACACACCAATTCCCATTTTATTAGGCACCGAACAGAATATACCGCCACTAACGCCACTTTTAGCAGGTATGCCAACTTCAACTGCAAATTCACCCGAATCATCATACATACCACATGTGAACATAAACGCTTTTGCAATAGTAGCATATTCTGATGGAACAATTCTTTTTCCAGAAATAGTACTAATTCCATCATTTGCAAGTGTAGCACCAATATTTGCAAGATCGAAACAATTTATTTCTATTGAGCACTGTTTAAAATATGTATCAAGCACATCGCAAACTTCACCTTCAAGTATGTTTTTATCTTTTAAGAAATATGCAATTGATCGATTTTTGTCTCCTGTTTTCAATTCGCTATTATATACATCCATATTTATCTCAATATCCTTATTGCCGCTTAAATCTTTAATAAGTTTAATTATTCTTTCAATTCTTTCTTCTTTATTATTTGCTTTTACCATAGAAGTTATAGTAATTGAACCGGCATTTATCATAGGATTAAAAGGTTTATGTGTGTTTATATTTGTTAAACGTTTTAATGAATTAAAAGGATCTCCACTTGGTTCTTTACCAACTTTGTCAAAAACTTTTTCGCCATGATCCATTAAAGCTAAGATTAAAGTTACAATATTTGACATACTTTGAATAGTAAATTTAATATTAGTATCCCCTGCACTATAAATATTATTCTCCATATCAACAACCACAATACCTGAAATGTTTTTGTTCATTTTACTAAGTTCGGGTATATAAGTAGCTACTTCACCCTGATTTGCATATATTTTAGTATCATTAATTATTTTGTTCAATAAATTATTCATAAGCAACTCCATTCAATAAACTAACTAAAAAGCGATAATTTTTTTACATTAACTATTTCATTCAATATTTTTATTCCAACAATACTATTTCCTTTTAGATCTAACGATGGTCCAATAACTCCAATTCCCATTTTATTTGGAATTGCACTAAATATCCCTCCACTAACACCACTTTTAGCTGGTATACCAACTTCAACTGCAAATGATCCGGAATCGTCATACATCCCACAAGTAAACATCAAAGCTTTTGTAATAGTTGCATATCGTGAAGGAATTATTCTTTCATTAGTAATTACACTGACACCATCATTAGCAAGAGTAGCTCCTAAATATGCTAAATCTGTACAGGTTACTTCGATAGAACATTGTTTAAAATAAGTTTCTAAAGAATCATGAACATCACCTTCTATTATATTATTATCTTTTAAAAAATATGCAATCGAACGATTTTTATCACCTGTTTTTAATTCACTATTAAATACATCTATATTTACACTTAAATTATTATTGCCTGTCATTTTCTTAAAAAAATTAAGAATTCTATTAAATTTTTCCTCTTTCGAATTACCTTTTATCATAGAAGTAACAACAATTGCTCCAGCATTTACCATTGGATTAAATGGTATATCTGTATTATGAGTCGCAAGTCTTTTTAAAGAATTAAAAGAATCTCCACTTGGTTCCTTGCCAACTTTATCAAAAACTTCTTCTCCATTATCCATTAGCGCAAGTAGAAGAGCAATCGGTTTTGACATACTTTGAATGGTAAATTTTGTATCAGTATCTCCAGCTATATAAACATTGTTATTTATATCTACAATAGCAACACCTGAAATATCTCTATCCATTCTACCAAGTTCTGGTATATAAGTAGCTACATTCCCTTCCTTTGTATATTTTTTAGTTTCAGCAATTATTTTCTCCAATAATAATTTCATATCTGCTCCATTCCTAATATTACATTATTAAGCCACTTCATACTTCTTAGTCTGTAAAATCCAAAAACAAATTTTATTACTTCTTCTAACATTATCATTGAAACAACAATATTTACTGGTAATTTTAATACTACAGCTCCTAAAAAAGCCATAGTTACTCCAATAAACCATACACTTCCAATTTCTAAAAGCATGGCAAATTTTGTGTCTCCACCACCTCTTAAAACTCCTACTATCATCATTAAATTGAAAACTTTGAAAAAGCTAAAATACATAAATACTTTTAATGTTTTATTTGCCATTTCATACACATCGGGAGATAAATTAAAGAAACTATTTAGAACAGGAATAAGAGGCATCATAATAATTATTGTAATAACACAAAATATTTGTGCAATCTTAATTAACATAAATGCATATTTTTTTGCCATAAGTTCATTATTAGCTCCTATATTTGTACCAATCATAACTTGTGTAGCACTAGCAAATCCAATAAAAATTACTTCATAAAACCTAAATATTGTATTAGAAACTTGGAATACAGCAATTGCATCCGAAGAAATTTTTGCTATAGCAATTGCATAAAATACAGTACCTAATGCCCAAAATGTTTCATTCATAATAACTGGTAAAGCTTTATTAAAATATTTTTTTAAAAATGGTTTTGAAAAATTAGCTAATTCTTTAGGTTTAGCAGCAAGTACACCATTTTCCTTATATATAAAAAATATTAAAACAACAAACTCAATTATTCTTGCAATCAAAGTGCCATATGCAGCACCTCGTACACCCATTGGTTCAAATCCTAGTTTTCCAAATATCAAAATATAATTAAGGATTGCATTTATAACAAGAGAAACTGCACTAACTACAGCAGGAATAAAAGTTTTTCCAATGGCTCTTGATGCCACAGAAAAAGAAAAAGAAATAGCCATAAAAATATAACTCCAAGATACTATTCTTAGATATTCGACTCCCATATCAATTACATTTTGATTATTATTTATTAGTATTTTCATTATTTGATTTGGAAAGAAAAATCCAAAAAAATAAAACACAAAACTTACAATTGTTCCTAATATTAATCCAATTCCCATTGTTTTTTTAATTTCTTTATAATTACCATTACCATAGAACTGTGCAATAAAAACTGCTGCGCCATTATTAATTCCAAAAATTATTAAAATCAAAAGGAAAAATAATTGATTCGCAAGACCTACAGCTGCTATAGCACTTTCTCCAAGAGATCCAATCATAATTGTATCAACCATATTTAATGAGGAACTTACAAAGTTTTGAAAAATAATTGGTAAACTTAAAGTTAGCAAAGTTTTATAAAACTGTTGATTATCGTTATTTTTAATTAAATTCATTACATCACCAATAATATTATACCCTAATTTTTAATATAAAAAAAGCTTCAATCAGAAGCTTTTCAATATTAATTATTTTTTAGTTTTTCAATTAACTTATCTTTATTATAAACCGCTTTTTCAATTTCACTTTTCATTAAGTTTGCTTTTATATGTTGCTTCTCAATAAAATACATAGATATTGCTCCAAGACCAACATGAGTTCCAACAGAGACACCCATTTGCATAATATACATATCGCCTGTAAAAGCAGTTTTTTCAATAAGTAATTTTTTCAAATTATTTGCAACTAATATATCTGAAGTATATCCAATAATAATGAAATCATTAATACTCTCATCAACTCGTTTTTTATACTCTCTTACATAATGATTTAAAACTCTTTTCTTTCCTCTTTCTTTTCCAACAATAGCCCCTTTACCCTTTTTCATTGACATTATTGGCTTTAATTTTAAAAGTTTTCCAAGCATTGCACTTGCGTTTGAAAGTCTTCCACTTTTAAGAAGATGGTTTAAATCATCAACTGCTAAAAAATGTTTTACATTTGTTTTATATGCTTCATTAAAAGCAATCAATTCATTAAAAGAAACACCATTCTCTAATAGCATAGCGCTTTTCATAATTAAATATCCTGATCCATGGCTCATAGATTTTGAGTCAACAACATATATATCAAGTCCACTATAATCTTCCAAATATTGATTTTTAGCTATAACAGCCGATTGATACGATCCACTAGTACCACTTGACATACAAATACATAATATTTGAGTAGCTCCCATATCCTTACTTTCCTTAAATAAACTAATATATTCAAAAGGATCAGGCATTGAGGTAGTTGGTTCTTTTTCAATATTTTCCATCATAGAATAAAATTCATCAGGTTTAATGTCAATTCTATCTTTATACTCTTTTCCATCAATATTAATTGTTAAAGGTGCAATTCCAATATTATATTTATTAATAATTTCATCTGATAAATCACATGTAGAATCCGCTATAATTCTTATCATTATTCCTCCCGTTAACTTTCTATCAGTTTTATTTTTTGATTAAAAGTAATATAATTCTCAAGTTCTTTTACACTTTCATCTGTTTTAGGATAGTACCAAGCAATATCTTTCTCATAAATTCTTTCTGTTTCAAGATTATAGAAAAAAGCAGTTCCGAAATGAGGTAAATTTATATGAGTATCACTTTTTTTTAGCAAACTAAAATTCACTTTATTTCTTGGGAAAAAATACTTACCATCTTTAATAACAAAATTATTAGTAACACCGACTAACATATTCTCATAATATGCTTTAATCATTCCATGCCTCCTCTTTATACCCCCGAGTACTTATATACCCTAAAATATAAAATTAAAACATATTTTTAGAATAATTTTAAATAAATTTAGAAACTTTTGTAAGTATATCTTCTGATTTAAATGGTTTTACAATAAAATCTTTTGCTCCCGCAATAACTGATTCCTTAACCATAGAATCTTGGCCCATAGCTGTGCACATTATAATATTTGCATTTTTATCATACTCAATAATATTTTTTACAGCCTCAATCCCGTCCATTTCAGGCATTGTAATATCCATTAATACTATATTAGGATTAAGTTCTTTATAAAGTTCCACTGCTTGAATCCCATTTCCTGCCTCACCTACCACATTATAATTATCTTTTTTTAATGTGTCAGTTATTATTCTACGCATAAACATTGCATCATCTACTACTAATACTCTTTTCATTTGCCCTCCTTATAATATAAAAGGGCTCTTAAATGCAACCGGCTACCATGTTATAAATTTAGGCCCTTGGCTTTGCGTCCTTACCTTTCGATAAGTTTGCCCCTTTGTTTGTAATTTTAATGTAATATGTTGATTAAGTCAATCATTTATTGAAATCAATTTTTTCTTCAACATTAGAAAAAGAGAATTTGATTTTCCTCAGTATTCTTCTTTCAAGTTTCTCAACAATTTGATCATATAATTGATGTTCTTCTCCTTTTTTTGGAATAATTATACTTTCATAAAAAAAATTGATTTTATTTTCCCCTATAGTATTATTGAAGTTTTCCATAAATTTTTCTATTCCATTATCATCAACATCTGGAACAATACCAATAAAAGATTGAGTCTTATATGTAGAAAAAATAGATTTTTCTGGAAATATTGATGATATCAATTTATAATCATCATTGTTTATAGTATTATTATTCATTATAACTACATCATTATTTTCATCACTATTATAATACACACCAATTAAAATAAATAATTTGGTTGAGTTCATCAAAGTTAAAGCATAATATTTATCAAAATAATTATTAAGAGGATCTTGAATTTCCTGAATATCTTTGTTATCGACGCCTTTTGGTATTGCAAGCATTACTCTTGATTTAATAAATGCATCATCAAAAGGTTTTAGAATATAATCGTTAATTCCAATTCTTAAGCAACTTACAAAATAATCTCTTGTATTTAAAGAAGTTAAAACAATTACTTTTACATTTTTGCTTACACCTCTTATTTTCTTCAATATTCTAAACCCATCAAAATTATTCATGCTAACATCAATAATTATAACTTTGATATCCTCAATATTTTCAATAAAGCAATTAACAGCTTCATATTCTGAATTTGCATCAAAAAATTCCAGATTCAATCCGCGACAAGCTTTCTTTATTCTTCTAATAATTGGAGTAACTTGTTCTATAATTAATACTTTATTCATAAACTCTCCTAATTTAAATTAATTTTTTAAGTTCATCCTCATTAAATTTATAGTATGTATTGCAAAAGTGACAATGTAATTCCGCCCCTTTATCTTTGTTAATCATATCATAAAGTTCTTCTTTTCCCAAACTAATTAATGCTTTCTCCATTCTTTCTCTAGAGCAATCACATTCTAATTTAGTTTCACTTTCTTCTGTAATTGCAAAATTTAGTGATGCAAAATACTCATTAATGATATTTTCAAAAGTATAATTTTCTTTTATAAGTGTTGAAATAGGTTTAATTTTACTCATAGCTTCCTCAATTAAAACTATTGACTCTTCCGAAACATCTGGCAATGTTTGAATTAATAATCCGCCAGCAGCCTCAACAATGTTTTCACTATTAACAAATACACCTAAAGAAAATACAGTTGGCTGTTGTTCAGAAAACATAAAATAATTTGCTAAATCTTCAGCAATTTCACCTGAAACTAAATCAGCACTTCCAACATACGGATCCTTTAAACCATAGTCACGAATAACAAATATTTTACCATCTTTGCCTACAGCTCCACCTACATCTAGTTTGCCATATTGATTGATTTTTGTTTTTACAAATGGATTTGATATATACCCTTTAACAGTTCCTTCATAATCTGCAACAGCAATTATTGATTCAATTTCATTACTTCCTTTAATTCTTAATGTTAATTTATCCATTTCATTTTTTAGTGTTTTACCAAGTATAGATGCCGCTGTAATAGTTCTGCCTAAAGCTGCAATTGAAACTGGGCTTGATCCGTAAATATTTCTTGATTCCTCAACCATTTCAGTTGAATTAATCATGAAAAGCCTAACCTCTTTATTTTCACTTAAAGCTTTTATAAATTTATTTCCCATTATTTTCTCCTTTTTTTCTTGCTACAAAATATATTCTTTCATCATTTTCTTTAGGCTTATTTAAACTTTCATTTAAAATATCCAAAATTTCAAATTTTTCATTTAAAATACTCGCAATTTCTTCAACTGTATGTGCACGTTGTACATGATTTTCTATAAATCTTTCATAACTGTTATCTTCATCAAGAAGAAATAAAGTTAATTCGAATTTTAATATTCTTGTCTCTATATTGAATTCATTATCCCAAACATATGAAAAATCCTCAAAATTTTCATGAAAAGTATTATTACCAATAACATTTTGTAATTTATAGAGAGTTGAAATATCAAATAGAAATAAACCATTATCATTCAATATTTCATAAACATTATTTACAGTTTTTTTCAACTCATTAATATCTACAATATAATTAATTCCATCACAAATAGATATTACAGAATCTACTTTTTTATTAAAACTCAAGTTAGTCATATCCTGCAAAAGAAATCTTATTCTCAAATTTTCTTCAAGAGCTTTATCATTTGCTACTTCCAACATTTCTCTAGATATATCAGTACCTATTATACTAAAACCCTTTTTATAAAGTCTTGTTGTTATATTTCCAGTTCCGCATCCAAGTTCAAGAATTTTCTTTGGTGAAATATTATATTTATTATAAATTTTAATTATATTTT
Organism: Clostridiaceae bacterium HSG29; assembly: GCA_030377915.1. Taxonomy (GTDB): domain Bacteria; phylum Bacillota; class Clostridia; order Peptostreptococcales; family Acidaminobacteraceae; genus HSG29. The sequence goes on along the minus strand of JAUCFZ010000018.1, from coordinate 4,940 downwards.
CAGTCCATAAATCATAATCTTGAGTATCCATTAAATAATCATATATTTCTGAAAAAGTGCTATATTGATCCATTTCGACTCCTTACATTAAACCATAACTTTTCCACACTGCAATAGTATAATAAACATACACAGTTATACTTAAAAACAGAGGAAAAAATTTATATATTTCAACATTAATATTTTTCAACTTATTTGTTTCATAATTTTCAATAATCAAAGAATTTTTTAAACTTTGATTATTTATAAATACCATATTATCATACACTTCGTTTTGTGACATATTTCGAAAATCCAGATTTTCACTTATCAATACTAAGCCATTTTTTTTCCTCTTAACATTAAAATAAGTTTCATCATCAATTTTTAAACTCATATTATCCTTAACCTCAAAACAATCTTTCTTAATGCTTTTAATAAAAAGTAAAATGATTATTATAGAAATAATAGCTATAACACTTAAGGAAATTGTTGAAACGATCATATCGTTAACATTAACTCCTGCTTGCAAATTTTCAATTTCATAAATTTCTGGAAAATATTTATTAGTAAGGTATCCTGCAACTACAGCAAACCAATTATTTAGCGTATGTGCAATTATAGCAGAATATATAGAGTCTGTAACAATTACTAAATATCCAAAAATAATTCCAAGTAATATAGGCCCAAATAAATTTTGTGGATTAAAATGAAAAACACCAAATAAAATAGCGCTCATAATTATTGCAAATTTTTTATTTGTTGCTGATTCATACGCATTCAAAATCATTCCTCTAAAAAAAATTTCCTCACAAATTCCTGCTGATATAGCAATTAAAAATGAATACTTAATTAATTCAGAATAATTTGTAGCAGATGGCATCTCATATACTATCATTAAATCAAAATATGAAAGAATCGTTGATATAATAGCATTTCCAAATCCTATAATTGGGATAAGAAAAATACTTAGAAAAAATACTTTAATAATAGTTTTAAATTTCATTTTATTTAGTCTTAATGCTTTAAAAATATTAATTCTTTTATAAAGACCATATAAAACAACTGGCATTAAAACGATAATATATTCTGTAATAAATATACCAGTATCAAAATTTACTGATTGCACATATCCACCAAAAGTTAATAAAACAATTCCTAAAATAAAAAACATCATGTTAACATCCAATAATTTATAATTTTTATTATTCAACTTGTCCTCCAAATATTACTTTATTATTTAATATAATCATTATTTGACTGAAATAATTTCAAATGATATTATGTATAGAAACATATTAAAAGTTGACTATAATTATTATAACTTAATTAGGAGGTAAATAAAATGAAAAAGATTAATTTAGCTGTTGTTGGAGCAACAGGGATGGTTGGTAGAACGTTTTTAAAAGTATTAGAGGAAAGAAATTTTCCATATGATAATCTATACTTATTTGCATCAAAAAATTCAGCTGGATCAAAACTTAAATGTAAAGGCATTGAATATACAGTCGAGGAATTAACAGAAAATTCATTTGATGGTGATATTGATATCGCTTTATTTTCAGCAGGAGGAAACATTAGTTTAAAATATTCACCAATTGCTGCTAAAAACGGAGTAATAGTTGTTGATAACTCATCTGCTTTTAGAATGGATAAAAATATACCGCTTGTAGTTCCAGAAGTTAATCCTGAGGATATTCTTAAACATAACGGAATTATTGCGAATCCAAACTGTTCAACAATTCAAGCTATGGTAGCACTTAAACCAATATATGATAAATACGGTATTAAAAGAATTGTATATTCTACTTATCAAGCTGTTTCAGGTTCAGGTGTTAAAGGTATTTCAGACCTTGAGGAAGGATTAAAAGGTAACATTCAAAATAAAGCATACCCTCATCAAATTGCAAATAACTGTTTGCCTCATATTGATGTATTTGAGGATAATGGATACACAAAAGAAGAAATGAAAATGGTTAATGAAACTAAAAAAATTCTTAATGATGAATCTCTAAGAATTACTGCTACTGCTGTAAGAGTTCCTGTTTTTTATGCTCATAGCGAATCAATAAATATAGAAACAGAAAAGCCTTTTGAAATAGAAGATATTAAAAATATTTTTAAATCTGCTAAAGGTATAATCTTAAAAGATGATGTTTCAAATAATGTTTACCCTCTTGCTTCTGAAGCTGAAGATACTGATGAAGTTTATGTTGGCCGAATAAGAAGAGATTTCAGTTTAGAAAATGGCTTAAATTTATGGGTTGTTGCTGATAATATTAGAAAAGGTGCTGCAACAAACACTATTCAAATTGCTGAGGAATTAATAAAATTATAATAAATAATATTTATACAAAATAAAAAGTGTAATTTCAATTGAAACTACACTTTTTTTATTATTTTTTATTTTGGGTTAGCTGGTTCCACGTTTAATTTAACACCCTTCATATTAACACCTTTTAATGCATTAATTACATCTACAGCATTATCAATTGGAACTTCAACAAATGAGAAAGCTTTAAATATATCAATTGAACCAATCAATTTACCTGAAATATTTGCTTCTCCCGCAACTGCTCCAACAATGTCCCCAACTTTTATTCTATTTAATTTTCCAATATTTAAGAATAATCTAACCATACCTGGCTCAGCACCAGTATTTGCAAATCTATTTGCTTTACTAACTTTTTCTTCTTTTACAGCTTTTTTTACGTTTAATACTTTATTTAATAATGCTAAAGCAATTTCTTCCTCAGAATAATTATCATTTAACAATTTATTATATAAATCAGCATTATCCTTATTTTTATTATCATCAATTAAAAGTTTTATCTCATGATATAATCTATTTGATTTAGCTTTATTAAGATCATTCAAAGATGGCATTTTCATTTCTTTCATAACAGATTTTGTATATCTTTCGATATTTTTTAAATCTCTTAATTCTCTATTATAATAAAAAGTAACTGCTTTTCCTTTTCTTCCCGCTCTACCAGTTCTTCCAATACGGTGAACATAATATTCGTGATTTTGTGGTAAATCATAATTAAATACAATTTCAATATCATCAACATCTATACCTCTAGCAGCAACATCAGTAGCAATTAAATGCTTAATCGTACCATTTCTGAATTTATTCATAACATTATCTCTTTGAGATTGTTTTAAATCACCGTGTAAGTAATCAACTTTATGACCTTCTTTTTGTAAATCCAATACTAAATTATCAACCATTCTTTTTGTATTACAGAATATCAAAGATTGTTTTGGATTTTCTATTTCAATAAGTCTATTCAGAACTTCTGTTTTTTGACCTTTTTTAACTCTCATTGCATATTCATTTATTTTATCAACAGTTAAATTTTTTCTATTAATTTTAACTGATTGAGGGTTATTTTGATATTTTTTAGCTGTTTTTTTAATTCTTGTAGGCATAGTAGCTGAAAACAAAATAGTTTGTCTAGTTTCAGGAGTACTATCTAATATTTTTTCAATATCTTCAATAAATCCCATGTTTAACATTTCATCAGCTTCATCAAGGCATACCATTTTTATTCCACCTAATTTTAAAGCTCCTCTATTAATTAAATCTATCATTCTACCTGGTGTACCTACTACAATGTTCGCACCCTTTTTAATATTTGTAATCTGTTTTGTTACAGGTGCTCCTCCATATACAGCAACTACTTTTATATTTTTTTTATACTTTGAAATTGATTTTAATTCTCCTACAACTTGTAGCGCCAATTCTCTTGTTGGACAAACAACTAAACCTTGCACGCCTGGAACATTATCAACTTTATCAATTAATGGTATTCCGAAAGAAGCAGTTTTCCCCGTCCCAGTCTGTGATTGAGCAACGACATCGTGACCCTCCATTAATAATGGAATAGTTTTCACTTGTACTTCAGTCGCATTTTCAAACCCCATATCCATAGTGGCATTTAATATCTCTTCAGATATTGGCAAATCCTTAAACATAATATTTTTCATTAAACATCCTCTCTTTTTACATTTATTTCACAACCTTATCATGATATCATGCATTTAGAGGTCTGTCAATTTTTTTATTAAAAATAAATGAGCTTCAAACTCATTTTTTAACCTAAAATATTTAATATTCCAGCATTATTTTTTTGATCGTTATTCATCCTTTCCGTCTGCATTTGAATTGAATACATTTGAATTATTTGATTCTTTTTTAATTCCATAATTTCTTTTTCAAAATCATCATCCATTTTATTTTCAGAAGCAAGAATATTTTCCCTTGAAACATTGTTTTCTCTAATTGTATTATCTAATGCATTTGTTTGAGTTCCAATTTCAGTTCTAGTTTCATTTATTCTTTCTATTGCTTGATCTATATCTTCGACATCAAATTTGTTCATAACATTAAAATTTTCTAACCCTAAATTTTTTAGACTTGTATTCTCTATATGCATAATTTGACCTTGATTTTCATTCGGTCCTGTTTGAACATTTCCGCTAAAATTATTAAATAGTTCAATGGTATTAAATTCTGTATTTTTTAAGCTATCATTAATATCATTTTTAATAGAATTTATTTCATCCTGAATAATTTCTCTATCATCATTAGTTAAAATTCCATTTTTTGCATTTATAGCTAATTCTCTCATCCTATTAAGAGAATCTGCAACATTATTCAAAGTACCCTCTGCAGTATTTAGTAAATTCTTTGCATCCTCTGAGTTTTTCGTACCAACTTCATAACCTGTAGCTTGAGCATTCATTTTTTCAGAAATAGGTATATTTGCTGGATTATTAGAATAATTCTTTGTAATCGGATTACTAAATGAATCAATTTTCATATTTATCAGTCGAGTAGACTCGTACTCGACTCCCTCCTCTCTTTAATGAGGGTATAGTCTAGTCAAACCCCTCACAGAACCATACGTGCGGTTTTCCCGCATACGGCTCTTCATATACAACTTCAAATCAAT
>JAUCFZ010000200.1 GCA_030377915.1 Clostridiaceae bacterium HSG29 | reverse complement strand
AATGAGAGACTTATGTTTCTCATTTTGTGTTAAATGAAACTTACTAGAACATATTATAAGTGTAAAGCAAAAAAATCTAGAAAATCAAAAAACATTTATTGACAAACTGTATGGGTTATGCGAAAATGTTGTTATGTGAAAATAATGATAATTAAAATGGTAATAGATATTAACAATATGAAAAACGTTGCCAACATATTGTTGTTAAAATTGAATATTGAAAACTGCTTTATTTGCTATATTATTGCAACCCAATACTATAACGTGAATAAAACCCAGTTCTGAGAATCTTTTTAAATTAAGGATTATATCAGAATTTTTTTTGTTTAGTATAGGGGAAAAAGGGAAATGGTCACAACATGACGCGGTGTTATGTTAAAAATTTAACAAAGAAAAATTAACTAAAAAAGGGGCTGTAAAATTGAAAACTGTAAAACTGAAGTCTAAGCACAAAATTAAACTTTTCCATAAAATATTTATTGGACTTATTCTAGGTACGTTGGTTGGGTTTTATTGTAGTAGTATAGGCGGGGAAAGCAACAAAATGGTTGCTGCAATGTTGCCATGGTTCGGATTTTTAGGCGATCTTTTCCTAAGACTTATAAGAATGGTAATAGTACCATTGGTTTTCTTCTCAATTATAAGCGGTGTTTCAAATTTAAGCGATATAAAAAAATTAAGAAGTATAGGAATCAAATCGCTTCTTTTATTCTTTGGAACAGCATTTTGTGCTGTAACTATTGGATTAATCGTTGCACATGTAATACAACCTGGTGTAGGACTTACACTTGGAGAAGTTGGTGGTGATGTAGCAATAAAAGAATTACCAGGGATTAGAGAGACGATTCTAAATATATTCCCTAAAAATCCTATTGAATCAATGGCTCAAGGAGAGATGCTTCATATTATTTCTTTTAGTATTTTTATAGGTGTAGCATTATTAATGCTTGGCGAAAAAGCAGATAAAATGAGTGAACTAATTGATACTGCATCAGAAATTATGTTTAAAATAACAGATATTGTTATCAAAACAACTCCTTATGGAGTATTTGGTTTGATGGCTAAAGCGACAACATTATTTGGTATTAAAATATTTGGACCAATATTTAAGTTTATTCTTGCAGATTATTTAGCTTCATTTATTCATATTGCAGTTATTTATTCGTTAGTATTATTAATATTTGGTAAAATAAATCCAATTAAATTTTATAAAAAAGCTTTCCAACCATGGTTAGTTGCGTTCAGTACATGTAGTTCAATGGCTACATTACCTGTAACTATGAGAGTTGCAGATGAAGAAATGGGAATTCCTAAAGAGAATGCTAGTTTCGTATTACCTCTTGGTGCAACAGCAAATATGAACGGAACATCTATTTATTTTGGAATTATTGTAATCTTTGTATCTCAAATTTATGGAATTCCATTAGATTTTAAAATGCAAGCAATGTTAGTTCTTCAAGCGACTTTACTTTCAGTTGGTTGTGCTGCAGTTCCACAAGTTGGGCTACTAATTAGTATCGCTTTATTAACAGGAATGGGATTACCACTTGATGGTATTGCATTAGTTGCAGGTATTTACAGAATTGTTGATCAAGCTCATACATCGACAAATGCTCTTGGTGACTTAGTAGTATCAACAGTTGTTGCAAGCATGGAAGGTGATCTTGATAGAGATAAATTTGAAAATGGTGGTATGTTTACAAGCGAGAAAATTGCAGCATAAGAAATTCAATGAAATAGATTAGGAATGTTTGCAATAAATTTGCTTATTATTTCTGTTCTAATTATACAAGGGAGAAGTAATGGCAAATAATTGTTCTCAAAATACTGTTTATTTTATTGCGTATTCAAAATTACCTAGTAGTGTAGCTGCTTCAAAGATGATGGATCTAGTAGGTGTTGGTTTGATAATCAATTATAAAACAGGAATTATCGAAGATGTTTCTTGTACTCTAATAACTAATGAAGCAAAACTTTTTCTGAAATTAATTATGATTGGATTTAATCTTCATGAAATGGCTATAAAAGAGTTGATAGATCAAATTAATTTCAGATTTCATGGTGTATCTCAAAAAGCAATATGTGTTGCTACTAAGGCTGCATCTGAAAGATATATTGTGTGGAAACATGAAAATATTAAATAATTTATTTTATTTACTAAATTGCTAAAAATAAAGACTAGAACAACTTATTCACTTTTGTGTTTAAATAATTGTTCTGGTTTTTTGTTTTACAGAAACAATAGTTCACTAATTAGGAAACACAATGAGCATATTATAAGTGTCAAGTAAAAAAGCTTGACACGTTTCTTTTGATGGGTTATAATATGTATTCGTGAGGGGTTGTTATGATTAATGAAAAATACTATTTAATAATGTTATATGATTTTTATGGAAATTTATTAACAGACAATCAGAAAGATATTTTGGATATGTATTGTAATTATGATTTATCTTTAGGTGAAATATCTGATTCTAAAAAAATTTCAAGACAAGCAGTGT
>JAUCFZ010000199.1 GCA_030377915.1 Clostridiaceae bacterium HSG29 | reverse complement strand
TCTGATTATAGTAAGTATATTTGGTATATTCATATTCCTCCCACTATTTCTTAATAAAACCTTTTATTTTATCAAAACCATTAATTGATTTTTCTTTTATTACATTTCCAGTTTTAGATAAAAATTTGAAAGGAAAATGATGAAAAAAATATTAGTTATATTATTAATTGCAGTATTATTGTTGAGTGGTTGTGCAAAGAAAGAAGTTATAAATGAAGATGATTTAAAAAACAAAATTAATTATGAAAACAATCCTAAAGCAAGTATTTTACTTGAAGGAGAAAAGGAAATTATTATTGAATTATATCCAGAAATTGCTAAAAACACTGTAAATAATTTCATTTCATTAGCTCAATCTGAATTTTATAATGACTTAATCTTTCATAGAGTTATTAAAAATTTTATGATACAAGGCGGATGTCCTGATGGAACTGGAGCTGGTGGTCCAGGATATTCAATAAATGGAGAATTTACAAGTAATGGATTTGAAAATAATCTTCTTCATGATAAAGGTGTTATTTCTATGGCTAGAACAATGGATCCGAATTCAGCTGGTTCTCAATTTTTTATTATGCATGAAAAAAATGAAAGTCTTGATGAGAAATATGCAGCATTTGGAAAAGTAATAGAAGGAATGGGATATGTTGATGAAATAGCAAATGTGGAGACTGGTGAAAAAGATAAGCCTATAGTAGATCAAATTATTAAATCGATTACAATAGACTTAAATGGTTATGAACCAGAAAAACCAACAGTAAAATAGTAGGTGAACAAATGGAAATTTATAATATAGGATTAGTAATAGAAGGCGGAGGAATGAGAGGTATATTTTCCGCTGGTGTTTTAGATTATTTAATGGAAAAGGATATAAATTTTCCGTATGTAATAGGAGTATCAATGGGAGCTTGTAACGGTTCTTCATATGTTTCAAAACAAATAAAAAGAAGTGTTAGAATTCCATTGACATATCTTGATGATTGGCGCTATTTAAGTTTTAAAAGTTATTTAAAAGAAGGAAATTTATTTGGAATGGATTTTATTTTTAATAAAATTCCATATGAACTTGATCCTTTTGATTTTGAGACTTTTGAAAAATCAAATAAAAAATTTATTAGTGTAGTTACTTCTTGTGAAACTGGTAAAGCAAGATATTTTGAGAAAAGTGATTTGACTCGCGCAAGTTTTTTGAAATCTTTGGAAGCTTCAACAAGTTTACCATTTCTTTCAACAATGAAGGAAATTGATGGAGAAAAATTTCTTGATGGAGGCATTAGTGATAGCATACCAGTATTAAAAGCTTATAAAGATGGGTATAAAAAACAAGTTGTAATATTAACAAGAGAATATGAATATAGTAAAAAGAGTTCAAGTGTTTTAAAATTAATAACACCTGTGTATTATAAGAAATTTCCTGAATTAGCAGAAAGTATTATAAATAGGGCAGAAAAATATAATGAAACATTAGATTATATTAAGAGGCAAGAAAAAGCAGGAAATTATTTTGTTATAAGACCTTTTAAAGTTATTGAAATGCCTAGAGTTGGAAAAGATAAGGATAAATTAAAAGAAGCATATGATTTAGGATATAATCAAATGGAATTATTATATAATGATTTGAAAATATTCTTAGAAAGTTAAAAGCGGAGGTTTTAGTTAATGACAGTGTTTATTTTAAAATATTTATTTTTATTTGGAACGGGTTCTCTTTTTGGTTGGATTCTTGAACTTTTTTATAGAAGATATTTTGGGAAAGCAAAAGATTGGATTAATCCCGGATTTTTATCTGGGCCTTATTTACCAATATATGGAACAGGAGTTAGTGTATTATATATAGTAAGTGATTTAAATATTAATTTTGCAATAAAGATAATATTATTTGCAATTTTTACTACTTTAATTGAATATATTACTGGTTTATTTTTTCTAAAATATTATAATGCTAGATTATGGGATTATAGTAATTTAAAATTTAATATCAATGGATTAGTTTCACCTTTATATTCATTTTTTTGGACAATTTTATCATTGTTTTTTTATTATGTGTTATATCCATATTTTTATAATCAAATAGAGTTTCTATATCAAAATCTTCAGTTTTCATTATTTGTAGGTATTTTATATGGAATAATAATAGTGGATGTAAATAACTCTTTTAATATATTAATTCGCGTTAAGGAATTAACTGAGACAATAGAGGAAAGTTCAGTTGTTATTCATTTAGAGGATTTTAAAAGAGAGATTAAATTTAAATATGTTAATATTAAGTCAAAAACCAGAAAGCCACAATTTTTACTACCTTTTAAAGGAGTTAATAATTTAAAAGGGCATGTTAAAGATTATATAGGAAAACTAAAAGATGAAAATGTTGATGATATAAAAAGGATTAATAGATTTTAGATAGGATTAATATGATTAATAAAAAGAAGAAAGTTTTATTAGGAATAAGTGGTGGAGTTGATTCTACATTAGCAGCAATAATTTTAAAAGAACAAGGTTATGAGGTAATAGGAATAACCTTTAATTTAATAGATAAATTT
>JAUCFZ010000198.1 GCA_030377915.1 Clostridiaceae bacterium HSG29 | reverse complement strand
AAAATTAGATATAGATTGAAGTTTCTATTTAAAAAGATGAATGATATTTATATAATTAATGAAGAAAAACTACAAATTGAATTTCTAGAAGAAAGTATGAATTTACTAGAAATTAATATTTCAGAAGAAATGAAAATGGTGATTTTAAATGTTCTTTATGGAAATGATTTAATATCTGAAATAGAATATATTGCATTTGATAAAATGTATAATGAATTTATCAATAAAACTTCAAAAACTAATTCAATGTGGTACAATTAGTAAAACATAATAATAAATTTAGGAGGCATTATGAATAAAAAAATAGGTTTTATAGGTAGTGGCAATATGGGTTCTGCAATGATAAAAGGGATATTGAATTCAGAACTTATATTAAGTGAAAATATTTATGTAAGTGATATTAATGAAAATAAATTAGAAGCGATTAAGAAGGAGCTTGGTGTAAATGTAACTACAAAATCTAAAGAATTAGTTAAGAATGTAGACATTATTATTTTATCTGTAAAGCCTAATATTTATTCAATGGTATTGAATGAAATAAAAAATGAACTTAAATATGATATGTTAGTTATTACTATTGCTGCAGGTATTAGTATAGATTTTGTTGAAGATATTATTGGAAATGATAAAAAAATTATTAGAACAATGCCTAATACTCCAGCTCTTGTAGGAGAAGGAATGGCTGCGATATGTCCTAATAAAAATATTAATGATGAGGAATTAAATATAGTTAAAAATATATTTGAATCATTTGGAAAAGCTGAAGTTGTAAAAGAATATTTAATTGATTCAGTAATTGCAGTAAGTGGTTCTTCACCAGCTTATGTATTTAAATTTATTGAAGCTATGGCAGATGGTGCAGTTCTTGGCGGAATGCCAAGAGATAAAGCTTATAAATTTGCAGCGCAAGCAGTTTTAGGAAGTGCAAAAATGGTTTTAGAAACAGGAATGCATCCTGCTGTATTAAAAGATATGGTATGTTCTCCAGGTGGAACAACAATTGAAGCGATAGCGTCACTTGAAAAAAATGGTTTTTCTGGAACTGTTATTGAAGCAATGAAAGAATGTATGAATAAGTCAAGGAATATGTAGTATGAATATAATAGATTTAACACATTTAATTGAAATGGGAATGCCAGTTTATCCAGGAACAAAGCCACTTAATATGTATGAATCAAATACAATTGAAAAAGATGGTTTTAAAGAAAAAATAATCGAATTTTGTTCTCATACCGGTACTCATATGGATGCTCCATCTCATATGAAAATCGGAGGAACAAATCTTGATGAATTTGGAATTTCAAAGTTTGTTGGAAAAGCAATATTAATTGATATTGAAAAACAAGATTCAATTAAAGAATATGAAGAAGATATTAAAAATGTGGACTTTATAATATTTAAGACAGGATATGAAAATTATTGGAATGAAGAAAAATATTTTGAAGATTATCCATGTTTAACAATTGAAACAGTGAAATATTTAATGAATTTTAATTTAAAAGGGCTTGGATTTGATGCAATATCAATTGATCCAGTTGATACTAATTTTGAAAATCACAATATTTTATTTGATAATGATATGATAATAATTGAAAATTTATGTAATTTAGAGAAAATTAATAAAAAAATATTTGATTTAATTTTATTGCCATTAAAAATAAAAGAAGCGGATGGTGCTCCTATAAGAGCTATTGCAATAACTTAGTAAATATCTAAAAAATTCCTGTAGAATGTTTTAGATAGGCCATTACACTTCCTTAAATATTCATATGTATTTGTCACTCGATATAATATTCAATGCACTTTCCTTGGCAATAAAAAATGCTCTTATTAAGAGCATTTAATATTATTTTTCATTTGTTTCTTTGCCCATTTGATCCATAAATTGAGCAGCCATTTGAAGCATTTGGTCGATATATGCATTAATTTTTGAAATACTTTCATCAGGATTTTCAGTAACTGTTACTCTTAATACGTTTTTCCCGATTTCAAGTTTTTCAAGATTATCTCCAAGTACTTCAGTCATTATTTTTTTAATTTCTGTTTTAGTATTTGCTTCCTTAAGTTTATCTTCAAAATGATTTTGAACAGATATTAAAATTCTGTTTTGATCATCTAAGTTGATATACTTAATAAACATTTCTCTATTATACATTATTATCACCTCAATATAATTTTATTGATTTATATTGTAAAGTCAAATAAAAAATATTAATTTATTGTAATGTGTTAATAGACATAATAATTAATTAGAAAAAAATAAATAACAAAGAGGAGAAAAAATGAAAAACATTTTATATATAGAACCTTCAAAATTATTTCAGCTTATTGTTGAAGAAAGATTATCAAAATATGGTTGTAATTTCTTTAAAGCAAAATCTGGAGAAAAAGCTATAGAAATTTTACAGGATGAAAATATTGATTATATTTTTTCATCAAAAGTTTTAGAAGATATGGAAATTGAAGAGTTAGTTGAACGATTATACGAAAATGGTTTTAACGATATTCCAATTATTTTAATATCTTCAATTGAAGAAATAAAGGAAATAAAG
>JAUCFZ010000197.1 GCA_030377915.1 Clostridiaceae bacterium HSG29 | reverse complement strand
AGGAAAATTTAATAAAACTTGCAAAGGAACCAGCTTTAGTTTAAAAAAAGAAGATATAAATAAAAAAATTGAACTTATGAAAACAGAAATAAAAAATAATCATATTATTAAGAAATATCCTGCTTCTATATTATCAGGCGAAAAAATCGAATTAATGAAACGTGCGTATAATAAAGCAGAGCAATATGATGAATTAATTAAACAAGTAAAAATTAATTATATGGATTATGATAAAAAAATAATGATTGTAAATAGTGAAGGATTAAATAAAACTGATAGAAGAACTAGAACTAGAATTTTTGTAACTTCAATTGCACAAAAAGATGGTGAAATGCAGACAGGTTCTGAAAGTATTGGAGCGCACAAAGGGTTTGAACTTTATGATGGGAAAATAGTAGATGATGTTGCTATTGAAGCATCAAGAGTAGCAAAAACAATGATTTTAGCTGATAAATGTCCAAGTGGTAAAATGGATGTTGTAATTGATAATGGATTTGGTGGAGTTATTTTTCATGAAGCTTGTGGGCATGGTCTTGAAGCTACATCAGTTGCTAAAGGTAATTCTGTTTTTGCAGGAAAGATTGGAAAAAAAGTAGCTTCTGAAATTGTAACTGCAATTGATGATGGCACATTAGAAAATGAATGGGGTTCATCAAATATTGATGATGAAGGAAATTCTACTACTAAAAATGTATTAATTGAAAATGGAATATTGAAGAACTATATGATAGATAAATTTAATGGTAGACGAATGAAAATGAGTGCAACAGGTTCTTCTAGAAGACAAAGTTATAAATATGCACCAACTTCTAGAATGACTAATACGTATATTGCAAATGGGAAATCTACTAAAGAAGAAATAATTAAAAATACGGAGAATGGATTATTTGCAAGAAAAATGGGCGGTGGATCTGTTAATCCTATGACTGGAGAATTTAATTTTAGTGTTATGGAAGGGTATATTATTAAAAACGGAAAAATCGAAAGACCTGTTAGAGGAGCTTCTTTAATTGGAAAAGGTAGCGAAGTACTTAATAGAATTGATATGGTAGGAAATAATCTTAAATTAGGACAAGGTATGTGTGGTTCAATAAGTGGTTCAATTCCTGTAAATGTCGGTCAACCTACAATTAGAGTTAAAGATATCACTGTAGGTGGAGTTAAGGAGGCTAAATAATGACTAAGATGAATGAAGTAATAAATGAACTTTTAGAGAAAAGTAAAAATTTTGGATTTGACGAAGCTGAAGTAATGATTATGGATGATAAAAATTTTGAAACTACAGTATATAAAGGCGAAATAGATAATTATAGTATATCTGAAAATTTCGGTTTATCATTTAGAGGTATAAAAAATAATATTATGGGTTATTCATATACTGAAAAACTTGATGAGAATTCAGTTGGAATGCTTCTTGAAAATGCTATGAATAATTTAAAAAATATTGATTCAAAAGATCGTGAGTTTTTATTTGGCAACGAAGATAATTTAGAATATGTAGAAATAAATCAATATAATGAAAAATTAAATGAGATTCTAAAAAACAAAAATATAAGTTTTGAGGAAATGTTAAAAAATAAGAAAGTAAGAAATGAATTAATTAAAATATGTAGAAAAAATTCAACGCTTTCTTTAAAAGAAATTGGAAAAATGTTTGGAAATATTAGTGAATCAGGAGTTTGTAAAATTCTAAGTAAGGAGTGAGAATATGGGTTTAAATTTTGATTTAGGCTTTGGAAGTAGTAAAAAATTTGATTATGAAAAAATATATGATTTAATAGTAATTGGTGGAGGTCCAGGTGGATTATCATCAGCTCTTTATGCAAAACGTAAAGGTATAGATGTAGCAATAATTTCTGGAAGCATTGGTGGACAAGTATCTGATACTAGTTCAGTTGAGAATTATTTAGGAATTGAATCAATGTCTGGTGAAGGTCTTGTTAAACAATTTAAAAGTCATGTTGAAGCATATGATGTTCCAATGTTAGACCAAAAGAAAGTTTTAGAGATTTCTAATGGAAAAACAAAAGAAATTAAATTAGATAGTGGTGAAGTTGTTAAAACAAAAACTGTTATAGTAGCTACTGGAAGTTTAAATAGAAAAATTGGTGTACCAGGTGAAGACGAATTTTATGGTAAAGGTGTAACATACTGTGCAATATGTGATGGACCATTATTTGAAGGTCTTGATGTAATTGTATCTGGTGGAGGAAATTCAGCTGTTGAAGCAGCAATTGATTTATCAAAGATTGCTAATTCTGTTAAATTAGTTCAAAGAAGTATTTTAAGAGCTGACAAAGTTCTAGTTGATAAATTAGAATCAATTGAAAATGTTGAAATATTTATTGGTCACCCTATAAAAGAAGTTAAAGGCGATAAACTTGTATCAAGTGTAATTGCACTTAATAAAGAAACAAATGAAGAAGTTGAATTTAAAACTAATGCTTTATTTGTTGAAATCGGATATGTTCCGAATACAAAATTTGTTGAAAATATTTTAAAATTAAATGATAAAAAAGAAATTATAATTAATGAAAAAAATGAAACATCTGTAGAAGGTATTTAT
>JAUCFZ010000196.1 GCA_030377915.1 Clostridiaceae bacterium HSG29 | reverse complement strand
CTTCAGCAGAAAGAGCATTTCAGCTTATAACACAAGTTGCAGGAAGAGCAGGAAGAGGAGAAAAAGAAGGAGAAGTAATACTTCAGACTTATGAACCCGACAATTATGCATTAATTGCAGCGAGCAAGTACAAAATATTGAGTAGGAGTATGAGATGATTAAAAAAAGAGGACTTTTAATAGTTGTATCTGGACCATCTGGTGCAGGAAAAGGTACTATTTGTGCAAATTTATTGACTAAAAAAAATTCGATTTATCCATCAGTTTCAACGACGACTAGAGAACCTAGAAAAGGTGAGATTAGAGGTATAAATTACAATTACATTTCTAAAGAAGATTTTGAAGAGAAAATTGAAAACAATCAATTTCTTGAATATGCAAAAGTATATGATAATTATTATGGAACTCCAAAAGATTTTGTATTAGAAAAATTATCAAAAGGTGAAGATGTTTTATTGGAAATTGATATACAAGGCGCTATAAAAGTAAGAGAAAAATTTCCTGAAGGCATATTTGTATTTATTTTACCGCCTTCAATGGCTGAATTACGTAATAGGATAGTAAATAGAGGTTCTGAAACAAAGGAATCACTTGAAAAAAGATTTATGGCAGCTTTTCATGAAATAAAACTTATAAAAAAATATGATTATTTTATTGTTAATGACAAAATTGAAGATTCAACTAGAAATTTAGTGTCTATTATTGAGGCTGAAAAAAGTAGAGTTGTAAAAAATGTAGATGAAATAATAGAAAAATTTAGGAGGTAAATATGGTTAATCCATCAGTAGACGATTTATTAAAAATAATTGATTCAAGATATGAAATTATTGTAGGTGCTGCAAAAAGAGCGAGAGAGTTGTATGAAGGAAAAGAAACAACATACGATAAAAATGAAATGAAAGCGGTAACTATTGCAATCAAGGAAATTAACGAAGGAACAATTGAATTGATTAGTCCTGTATTGGACGAAGATGAAAACGAAGAATAGAGTGAATTGAGATGGAAACGTTAAAAGGGAAAAATATTGTTTTATGTGTTACGGGTGGCATAGCAGTTTATAAAGCTGTAGATGTTGTAAGTAAACTAAAAAAACTCGGAGCAAATGTTGATGTGGTTATGACTAAAAATGCAACAGAATTTGTATCTCCATTAACTTTTCAGTCATTATCACATAATAAAGTTATTGATGATATGTTCTCAGAAACTAAATACTGGGATATTGAACATATTTCATTAGCTCAAAAAGCAGATATTTTTGTTGTTGTGCCCGCTACAACAAATGTTGTTGGCAAAATCGCAAATGGAATTGCAGACGATATGGTTACGACAACAATTATGGCTACTAAAGCAAAAGTATTGATTGCACCAGCTATGAATACAAATATGTATACTAATCCAATTTATCAAGAAAACGAGAAGAAATTAAGAAGCTTAGGGTATTTGTTTATCAACCCTGCTTCAGGAAAACTTGCTTGTGGAGATGTAGGAGCTGGTAAATTAGCTGATACTCAAGATATCGTTGATAGAGTAGAATATGAACTTTCAATTGAAGAAAAACTTAAAAATATTAGAATTCTAGTAACTGCAGGACCAACTGTTGAAAAAATTGATCCGGTTAGATTTATTACTAATCGTTCAACAGGGAAAATGGGTTACGCAATTGCAAAGCAAGCAAAATTAATGGGAGCTGAAGTTACTTTGATTACAGGTCCTACAAATATTGAAAAGCCATATGTAGATAATATTATTGAAATAGAATCAGCAGATGAAATGTATAAAGAAGTAATTGAAAATAAAGATGTTGATGCAGTAATAATGACGGCTGCTGTAAGCGATTATAGACCAAAAGAATATGTTGATAAAAAAATCAAAAAAAGTGATACTGATTTAGTTTTAGAACTTGGAAGAAATAAAGACATTTTATTTGAGCTTGGCAAAATAAAAGAAAATCAACTTTTAATAGGTTTTGCTGCTGAAACAAATAATGTAAAGGAATATGCTTTAAAGAAATTAAGAGAAAAAAATCTTGATTTAATTGTTGCAAATGATGTATCAAATAAGGAAATTGGATTTGGTTCTGATTCCAATGAGGTTATATTTTTTGATAAGAATGAAAATGAATTTGAATTCAAAAAAATGTCAAAAGATTTAGTAGCGTTAGAGATTATAAATAAAATAATAGATTTATTAAAAGAGTAGATAAATCTACTCTTTATTAATTTGGGTGATATTATGGCTAAATATGCAAAAGTAATTGTATTAAGTAATTCTAAGGCGCTTGACAATCTGTATACTTATGAAATTACTGACGAATATACTAATAAGGATATTGTCGGATTAAAGGTACTTGTTCCTTTTGGTAGAGGCGATGCACTAAGAGAAGCGTTTGTTTTTGAAACAAGCGAGATTTCTGATTATAAAAGAATAAAAAAAATTAAATATTATCTTGATGATGATATTTCATTATCAACTAACGATATGGATTTAATAAGATTTATGAAAAATGAATATCTCTGTACTTATTCAGAAGCGCTTCAATTAATTGTTCCTTCTGGAACAAAATTAAAAAGA
>JAUCFZ010000195.1 GCA_030377915.1 Clostridiaceae bacterium HSG29 | reverse complement strand
CATTTAGATACTGTGTTTACTATGGTAGATTATGATAAATTTACAATTCATCCTGAAATTGAAGGACCGTTAACAGTTTATTCAATTAAAAAAGGTGAAGATGGTGAATTAATATATAAAGAAGAAACAATGGATTTAGATAAATTATTAGCTAAATATTTAGAGCTAGATCATGTAGATCTTATTAGATGTGGTGGAAAACGTGGAATAGATGCTTCAAGAGAACAATGGAATGATGGTTCAAATACATTGGCAATTTCTCCTGGTGAAGTTATTGTATATTCTAGAAATCATATTACTAATCAATTATTAAGAGATAAAGGTATTAAGTTACATGTAATACCATCATCTGAGTTATCAAGAGGTCGTGGTGGCCCAAGATGTATGTCTATGCCGCTTGAAAGAGAAAGTTTATAATAAAAATTAAAATAAAAAAATAGGATTGTATTTATAAGGAGGAAAGAAATGGCAATTAATTTAAGAGGAAGAAGTTTTTTAACTTTGAAAGATTTTACTACACAGGAAATAAATTATTTATTAGATTTATCAGCTGATTTAAAAGCTAAAAAAAGAGCTGGAATAAAAGGTAATTTATTAGAAGGAAAAAATGTTGTATTATTATTTGAAAAATCATCAACTAGAACTAGATGTGCTTTTGAAGTAGGAGCTTTTGATGAAGGCGCAAATGTAACTTTTTTAACTAACAGTCAAATGGGTAAAAAAGAAACAGTTTCAGATACTGCTAGAGTTTTAGGTAGATTCTATGATGGAATTGAATTTAGAGGATTTAAACAAAGTGATGTAGAAGCATTAGCTGAGTTTTCAGGAGTTCCAGTTTGGAACGGGTTAACTGATTTATATCACCCAACTCAAATATTAGCTGATATGTTAACAATTAAAGAGAATATAAGTAAGCCACTTAACAAATCAAAGTTTGTTTTTGTTGGAGATGCTAGAAATAATATGGGTAATTCATTAATGATTGGTGCTGCAAAATTAGGAATGCACTTTGTTGCATTAGCTCCAAAAGAATTATGGCCAGAAGAAGAATTAGTTGCTGAGATGAGAGAAGTTGCAGAAGCTACAGGTGCGGTAATTGAAATAACTGATAATATAGATGAAGCTGTAATTAATGCAGATGCAATTTATACAGATGTTTGGGTTTCAATGGGTGAAGAACATTTATTTGAAGAAAGAATTAATTTATTAAAAGATTATCAAGTAAATGCTGAAATGATGGCTAAAACTGGAAATGATGATACATTATTTATGCACTGTTTACCAGCATTCCATAATGATGAAACATTAGTTGGAGAAGATATTAAAGCAAAATTTGGTTTAGATGCAATGGAAGTTAGTGATGAAGTATTTGAAGGGAAAAATTCTGTAGTATTTGATGAAGCTGAAAACAGAATGCATACAATAAAAGCTGTAATGGTTGCTACAATCGGCAACTTATAAGGAGGAATCTATGAAGGATAAGATAGTAGTAGCTTTAGGGGGAAATGCGTTAGGAAAAACTCCTGAAGAGCAATTGGAATTAGTTAAAAATACTGCAAAACCAATTGTAGATTTAATTCAGCATGGACATGAAGTTATTTTAGCACATGGTAATGGACCGCAAGTTGGTATGATAAACTTGGCTATGGAAAATTCTGCAACTAATGGTGGAGGAACTCCTGAAATGCCTTTCCCAGAATGTGGCGCTATGAGTCAGGGATATATTGGATATCATTTACAAAATGCAATTAGAGAAGAATTACTTAATAGAGAAATGAGTAATCCTGTAGCAACAGTTGTAACACAGGTTTTAGTTGATAAAGATGATGAAGCTTTTACAAATCCTACAAAACCAATTGGTAGTTTCTATACAAAAGAAGAAGCTGATAAATTAATTGAAGAAAAAGGTTTTGATATGGTTGAAGATTCAGGAAGAGGATATAGACGCGTAGTTCCTTCTCCAAGACCTATTGATGTAATTGAAAAAGAAACAGTAAAAGCATTAGTTGAAGCAAATAATGTTGTAATAACTGTAGGTGGCGGAGGAATTCCTGTAATTAAGGAAGGTAATTCGTTAGTAGGTGTTCCGGCAGTAATAGATAAAGATTTTGCTAGTGCTAAAATTGCTGAAATACTTGATGCAGATTATTTAATCATTTTAACGGCTGTTGAAAAAGTTGCTATTAATTTTGGAAAAGAGAACGAAGAGTGGTTAAGTGAAATGAGTATTGAAGAAGCAAATAAATATATTGGAGAAAAGCAATTTGCTCCTGGTTCAATGCTTCCTAAAGTAAAAGCATGTATGGAATTTGCAAGTTCTAAAAAAGGAAGAAAAGCTCTTATTACTTCTTTAGATAAAGCTGAAGCTGGTATTGAGGGAAAAACTGGAACAATTATTATTAAAAAATAAAATTAAGAAATCTAGCTGGAAATGCTAGATTTTTTATTTGCATAATCAATTGAGAAGCCTATATAAAAAATTCTTTCGAATGTTTTTAGATATTGAGAAACATATATAAAAAATTCTTTCAGAATGTTTTTAGATATTGAGAAGCGTATATAAAAAATTCTTTCAGAATGTTTTTGATATTGAGAAGCTTATATAAA
>JAUCFZ010000194.1 GCA_030377915.1 Clostridiaceae bacterium HSG29 | reverse complement strand
GCTATAAGAATTGTTACTTCTTGGGCAACTAAAGAAATAGATGTTGATAAATTTATTAGTGAAATAAAAAAATATATGGAGTAATTTTGACAAATCCTATATTTTCTTTTATAATTAATTGAAGTGAATAATCTATAGGAGGAGTAACTTTTTATAATAATTATAGAGAGTCGGTGAGAGTGGAAAACTGACATTTGTTAAAAAGTGAAGACACCTAGTTAAAGATATGGTTAATGAGTGGGTTTTACCAATTAAGGTGGCAACGCGGGATAATTCTCGTCCTTATGGATAACCACTTTTTTTTGTTTTTTTTTAGATAATAGGTAATGAATTTATATGCAATTAAGAATTGCTAGATTGGTAGGGGATAATATGGCAGATAATTTAAAAGGATTTAAAAGAACACATATGTGTGGAATATTAAGAGAAACACATATTGATGAAGAAGTAATTTTAATGGGATGGGTACAAAAAAACAGAAAACTTGGTGGACTTAAGTTTGTTGATTTAAGAGATAGAACTGGTTTATGCCAAATTGTGTTTGATGAAGATGTATCAGTTGAGGCTTTTGAAAAAGCTACAGATCTTAGAGGAGAATTTGTAATAGCTGTTAAAGGTATTGTAAAGAAAAGATTCTCTGTAAATAATGAAATGCCAACTGGACAAATTGAAGTATTTGCTAATGAATTAAGAATTTTAGCTGAATCAGAGGTACCACCAATTCATATTAATGATGACGATAATGCTAAAGAAAGTCTTCGTTTAAAATATAGATATTTAGATTTACGTAAACCTAAAATGTTAAAGAAACTTATGACAAGAAATAAAATTGTTAAAGTTACAAGAGATTATATGGATGAAAATGGATTTATTGATGTTGAAACTCCAGTTTTAACAAAACCAACTCCAGAGGGCGCTAGAGATTATTTAGTACCAAGTAGAGTAAATAATGGAAAATTCTATGCACTTCCTCAATCTCCACAATTATTTAAGCAATTGTTAATGGTATCAGGACTTGATAGATATTATCAAGTTGTTAAATGTTTTAGAGACGAAGATTTAAGAAAAGATAGACAGCCTGAATTTACTCAAATAGATATTGAAATGTCATTTGTTGACCAAGAAGATGTAATTTCAATTAATGAAGGATTACTTAAAAGAATATTTAAAGAAGTAAAAGATATAGATATTGAAATTCCTTTAAAAAGATATACTTATGATGAAGCTATGAGAAGATTTGGTTCAGATAAGCCTGATACTAGATTTGGTTTTGAATTAGTTGAATTATCTAATGAATTAAAAGGTTCAGAGTTTATAGTATTTGAAAGAGCACTTAATAATGGTGGAACTATTCAAGCAATTAATTTTAATGGTTTAAAAGATATTTATAGCAAAAATAATATTAAAAAGCTTGAGAAATTTGTTGCTGATTATGGTGCAAAAGGACTTGCATGGATTAAAGTCGAAGAAGGTGGAGTTAGCTCACCAATATCTAAATTTTTAAAAGAGGATGAAATGAATTCTTTAGTAAATGCAATGAATGCTGAAGCCGGAGATTTAATTTTAATAGTTGCTGATAGTTATAAAGTTGCATATGATTCTTTAGGTGCTTTAAGATGTGAAATAGCAAAACAACAAGAAATGATAAAAGATAGTGAGTACGATTTATTATGGGTTACTGATTTTCCAGTATTTGAATTTAGTGAAGAAGATAATAGATATGTTGCTAAACATCACCCATTTACAGCGCCAAAAGAAGAGGATATTAAATATTTAGATACTGAACCAGAAAAAGCGCATGCAAATGCATATGATATTGTTTTAAATGGATTTGAAATTGGTGGCGGAAGTATTAGAATTAATACTTTAGATATGCAGCAAAAAATGTTTAAAGCATTAGGTTTTACTGATGAAGAAGCAGAAGAAAAATTCGGATTCTTATTAGAAGCATTTAAATTTGGTGCTCCACCACATGGTGGACTCGCTTATGGTCTTGATAGATTAGCGATGATATTAACAGAATCTGATAATATTAGAGAGGTTATAGCATTTCCTAAAACTCAGAATGCAACATCATTATTAACTGATGCTCCTGCAATTGCTACTACTGAACAGCTTAAAGAATTAGGAGTAGAATTAATAGAGGAAGATAATGAATAGAGTTGGAAAGGTAATTAAGGAAAATGGTAATTTTGTAGTTGTTGAAATGAATTCAACTTCTGCTTGTAGTGGATGTAATCATTGCGGAAATGATGATGATAGTCCAGATAAAAGTATTAGGGCATTCAATGATATTGGCGCAAAAAAAGGTGATATTGTAGAAATTAATATGGAGACACAAAATGTATTATTAGCTGCAACTATTGCATATGGTATACCATTTATAGCATTTTTAACCGGTGTATTATTAGCAGATAAAATGTTTAATAGCGAACTAATTTCTGCTTTATCAGGATTTATATTTATGGCTATATCATATTTAATGATAAATAGAAATGAGGAAAAGTTTTATTCTTCAAAAAAATATGTTCCTGAAGTAGTAAAAATCCATCAAAAATATCAAGATGTTTGTTTTAATATAAAATAAATAGTATAATAAAGAGAGCGTATAATA
>JAUCFZ010000193.1 GCA_030377915.1 Clostridiaceae bacterium HSG29 | reverse complement strand
ATTTTTCTAATTCTTCATTTAATACTACAGTATTGAGAATTAAAACATCTTCATGATTTTTTATTTTTAATTCGTCTGTTACATTATCAGATAAATCAAATTCATAATCATTTATAAATAAAAATGGTGAAGTAAGTATAAATGATAAATTTTCGTCAGCAATAGATTGTAACCAATTAAAAGGAAAATCAGGATCTTCTAAATTAACTAAAATAAATTCTTGTTTCTCTTCAAATCCATATAATCCATTTTCAAATATAATTATTTCATCTAAGTTATACTCTATTTCTCCAAGATATGGTGTTTTTAACTTCATCTTAATCTCCTTTTATTTTTTATACTTTTAAATCAAATTTATCATTAACAACAGATATCTCTAAACTATTTTTTTGCCTTAAATAAGTTTCTACTTTACCTCTAATAAAATTATTTTCTACATTACCTTTTCGATAATCAACATTAATAGATCCTTTTTGCACATCAATATTAAGCTCTCCTTTAATTGGAGTGAATTTTGGTCTATGCATAGGAATTACTCCATAACCATATTCATGTTCAAATTGTGTAAATGCATTATATTCAGCTTGATCAGCAATTACAGAGTCATCATTTGATAAATGAATATTTGAAAGTTGATCTCCATGTTGTGCAACTTTAGCTATGTTTTCTTGTGCTATTTGCTTTGCTCTTTGTGCATTTTCATTTGTCATTCTTTCTGGACTTTTAATCCCCGCATCAGCAAAACATTCAGTTTGATCAATTAACACTTTCGGCTGAGTAGATTGCATAGTTATTTTAGGCTGAGTTGTTTCAATATTTACACTCGGCCTAGTTGTTCTTAAATTAAGTTGTGGTTTTTGTATATTCATACCTATTAATGCAAATTGAGATCTCATTTGCAAACGCATAATATCACCCACTTCTATTTTTTTATTTTTTTTTATTCTTTTTTTATCCGTTTTACTTTTTTATTTATCTTAAAAAATCTAATAAACTTGGTTGAATTACTCTTGCTCCTGCAGAAAGCGATGCTTTATAAACATTCTCTGCATTTTTAAGTAACATTATAGTTTCAGCCATATCAACATCTTGATTGTTAGATAGAAGCTGTGTTACATTAATATTGTCATCTTCAATTCTTTTTAAAATCATTTCTAATCTATTAGTTTTTGCTCCAATTTCTGATCTTGAAGAATTAATTGTTTCAAGATGATTGTCTACATTTCCTATAAAAGCACTAATTCCAGCAGTATCATCAGTTTTTAAAGCATTTATAAAATCATCTAGATCTTTTATCATTTGTGGCGTTTGTGATTTTATTGTTCTTACATTTAGTTCTGGTATAGGTCCATCAATAGCAGACCCTGTAGTTTCAAATGTAATTGGATTTCCACTTGCACTAATATCGTAAGCTCCACCAAATTTAGTTTGTAATTCTGAAATTTTATCTGCGAATTTATTATCAAGTTCTGTTTCTAATGCTGTTGTATAACCTCCAACAGTAGTATATAAACTCATATCAATTTCAATTTCTTGTGTTTCTCCAAAATATTCCACAACTATTTTTCTTGTTGATATATCAGAATTTATATCTCCATCAGTTAAAGCTACCGAGCCTGCAACACTTGCTTCGGTTAAATTTGTACCATTTACTATATCGCCTGGAGTTTGAGTACTAAAAATATCAGTTGAAGCAGCAGTATATTCAACTTGACTTGCTGCTCCATAAGCATTTGATTCAATTACTAAATTATTATTTGAATCAAAAGTTACTGTAGCTACAGCTTTAAGTAAATTAACTCCACCATCATCAGCATTTAATATTGCATTTTTAAAATCACTATTTGCTATAGGGGCTTTAGTTGTTCCAACTAGATTTGTCATATCCACTGTATAAGTAGTCCCATCTATTGCAAACTGTAATGTATCTCCTGAATGATCTAAAGTTCTATCAAAATCCTCACCAACAAATGATGCTTTTGTACCTCTTGCTCCTTCATTTTCACCAGTAGGCATATTTGCAGGAAAATAAGATGTATCAATTACTGCACCAAATAAATCAAGTCCATTAGTACTAACTTTCATTGTTTCGCCAACTCCAACTTCATAAGTAGTTGTTGGTTTATTATCAAGTTCATTTTGAGTAATGTTAATGTTAAAAGTTCCATCAGCATTTAATAATTTTTTATCCGTTTGAAATGAACTGAAAATATATTTTCCAGCAAATGTTTTATTTCCACTTCCTATTATATGTTCTTTTAATTGTTCAACTTCCATTGCAATTTTTTCTCTTTCTTCAATTGTGTTAGTTTCACTAGCTGCCTGAACAGCCAATTCTCTAGTTCTAGCAAGTGCACTTGAAATATCTGAAATTGCAAGTTCAGAAGTTTGTGTCCAAGAAAGTGCATCTTTAGTATTAGTATCATATTGTTTTAATTCATTAATATCCGTTTTATATTTAATTATTTTAGATACTGCTACCGGATCATCAGATGGTTTAGCTACTCTTTTACCAGTTGATAATTGATCTTGTTGTTTCTGCATTGTAGATAAATTACTATTTACATTTCTTAGTAGAGTATTAACAAGCATATTGTTAGTTACACGCATCAGT
>JAUCFZ010000192.1 GCA_030377915.1 Clostridiaceae bacterium HSG29 | reverse complement strand
TGCAATTAATTGATTGTATTGTCCACCGAAATCTACTATTAAAATTGGTTGATGATTTTTCATTATTACCTCCATTAGTTTGAAATATTATAGTTTGCTGGTTCTTTTGTTATAGTAATATTATGAGGGTGCGATTCTTTTAATCCAGCACCTGTAATTCTAATAAATTTACCTTCTTTAATTAATTCATTTATATCTGCTGCACCACAATAACCCATTGATGATTTAAGTCCACCAATAAGTTGATAAATTGTATCACTCAAAGGTCCTTTATAAGGAACTCTTCCTTCAACTCCTTCTGGTACAAATTTCTTAGTATCGTTTTGGAAATATCTATCCTTACTACCTGCTTTCATTGCAGCTTCAGAACCCATACCTCTATAAGTTTTGTAACTTCTTCCTTCTAAAATAACTTTCTCACCTGGTGATTCATCAGTTCCTGCAAATAATGATCCCATCATAACAGATGCTGCTCCCGCTACTATTGCTTTTGCAATTTCACCTGAATATTTTATTCCACCATCAGCAATAACTGGAACATCATATTTTTTAGCTTCCTTTGCACAATCATAAACTGCAGTAATTTGTGGAACTCCAACTCCAGATACAATTCTAGTAGTACAAATTGAACCAGGTCCAATACCAACTTTAATACAATCCGCGCCTGCTTCAATTAAATCTTTTGTGGCTTCAGCAGTTGCAACATTCCCTGCAATTATTTCTAACTTTGGGTATTCTTCTTTAATCTTTCTAACAGCATTTAAAATATTTATACTATGCCCATGAGCTGAATCTAATGCAATTGCATCTACACCTCTTTCATTTAATGCTTTAACTCTATCCATCATATCAGAAGAAACTCCAACTGCTGCAGCTACTAATAATCTGCCGCCTTCATCAGTTGCTCTATTTGGATAAATTCTTACTTTTTCAATATCTTTTATTGTAATTAAACCTTCTAAATTACCTTCATCATCAACTAATGGCAATTTTTCGATTTTATTAGTTTTCAAGATTTTTTCTGCTTCTTCCATTGATATTCCGCTTTTAGCAGTAATCAAATTTTCAGAAGTCATTACTTCACTTATTGGTTTTTCCATATCCGATTCAAATCTCATATCTCTATTTGTTATAATTCCAACAAGTTTTCTTCCAACAACAATTGGAACACCAGAAATTCTATATCTTGCCATTAATTCTTCAGCATCTTTTACTAAGTTCTCAGGCGATAAAAAAAATGGATCTACAATAACACCATGCTCAGCTCTTTTTACTCTATCCACTTCCAAAGCTTGTTCTTCAATACTCATATTCTTATGAATAACTCCAATTCCACCTTGACGTGCCATTTCAATAGCTAATTTTGATTCTGTTACTGTATCCATTCCTGCTGATATTATAGGTATATTAATGTTAATATTTTTTGTCAATCTTGTTTTTACACATACATCACTTGGTAATACTGTTGATTTTCTTGGAATTAACAATACATCATCAAATGTAATACCTTCTTTTACTATTTTATCTTCCATTTTTACCTCCAAACAAAAAAACTAACTCCATTAAAAAGTTAGATGTCAGAGACACGTAACTTATAGTGAAGAATTTACGGTACTTCATAGAAACTTTCAACCCATATTGTTGAAATTATATAAGCTTGCTTAGTATTTATTTTTATTAAAAATATCAGAAATTTAAGCTTTTGTCAACATATTATATTATTTTGTCATTTTTATGTAAAAAAAAAGGAAGTCACTGCCACTAACTTCTTTTTTTTAATCGTCAATTTTAATAAGTTCAAGAATTTTGTTGTTATTAAGAATATATTTTATCAAAACTACACCTAAAATTGAAACTACGCCGAATTCGCCTATTCCTACTTGGAATGCTGTCAACATAAGTGGTAGTTGATATAAATAACTTAACATCCAACCAATTATCAATCCATTTACTATTACAGGCGATAAACTTGCAATAAATAAAGATCTCAAATTATCTCCAAATATTTTCCTAATTGCAACTATTCCTAAAAGTGCAATTAAAGTTGCTAATGTTCCAAATACCATATCGTAAATTCCTGCTTGAGATAACATATTAGCAAAGAAACATCCTAATACTAGACCAGTTAAATACTTTCTGTCAATAAACACTAACAAAACCATCACTTCTGAAACTCGAAATTGAATTGGCCCATAGCTAATTGGAGCTAATAGTATTGTTACTGCCGCATAAAGAGCTGCTATAATTGCAGTTTTTACAATATAATTTGTTTTAATATTTCCCATTTTTCACCTCACTTTCTACGAGGTGTATTTTATCATATTTAATATAAATTGTTAATACAATTTTCTTAGATTACAATAATATTTTATTTTTCTTTAACGGGTTATATAAAAGCATCAATACCACTGCACTTACAACAAATTCTGGAAGCAAATATTGCGAATTATAAACTAATGAATATATAATAGGTGACATTGTTTCAGGCGCATAAGATGCGAATACGACAACTCCTGAAATAACATGACAAACATATCTTAATGAAATTGCAATAAACACTCCTACAACGGATTTTTTAATTCCATCTCTAAATATTCCTGCGAATCCTAATACACCAAATGCAACTACATAGTCAAATAG
>JAUCFZ010000191.1 GCA_030377915.1 Clostridiaceae bacterium HSG29 | reverse complement strand
TAGAATAATAATTATATATATCAAAATTATTTTGAACTTTAAATACTATTTTAATATTTTTATTAGAAGCATATATTTGTTTTTTTGAATTTAATTTCACTATATCCATTAATTCTTGAAAATTCATTTGATATTTCAAGCTTTTATTTATATTATAATTTATTCCATCAATTACCCTTTTATAATCTTTTTTAATTTCATGAATATTCTTAGAAAGCTCTAATGCATCATCCTTTATTAATTCATCCTCAATTTCTTCATATAGCCTATAACTTATTTTCATAGCATTTTCAATATCATATGTAGATTTTTTTAAATAAAACATTTCACTATTAAATCCTGCATTAATGAATAATAATTCTCTAAATTTCTCTTTTTGTTGTTTTATTTTATTAATTTCAAGAGAATATACTATCACTGCAATTAATATAGTTCTTAAAAGTGCAACTAAAACAACCGCTAAAACCATTACGCTAAATTCGGATTTCTCTACATCACTTCTAAAAAATATTTCAATAATATTTGAAAGTGCATCAACAACAATAATGAAAGCAATATTAAAATAATTCTTCTCTACTCTTTTTCTAATATTAAAAAACTTAAATAAAATACCAAACGAAACATAATATATAAAAGCTGGCCCATGCGCTAATACAACAGCTAAAAACGAAACCGCATTTACTCCAAGCATACTCGGTAATGCTCGCATAGCAACAACAAAAAAACCAGATGAAACAGATAATATTATCTCATCAATATCATTTGAATAAAATAATACAACAATTAAAAATATTACAGATAATGAAAATCTAAATTCTGAATTAAATGGATAGAAATAAACTTGTCCAAATAAACCAATAAGCACTACATATATAAAATAATCTGATATTTTTTTCAAAAAATCGCCTTCCAATTAATTTTCTTTTAAATACTAAGTTTATTGCATTATAACATATTTAAATAGAAAAAGACTAGCATTTGCTAGTCTAATTTTAATTTTCATCTTTTGAAAAATTATTTACTGCAGTAAGTGAAGAAACTAATCCTGCAATATTTTGAATATCAGATGGAATTATTAATTTTGTAGCTTTTCCATCAGCAACTTTTTCAAATGTTTCTAAACTTCTAAGCGCAATTACCGATTCATCAGCTTGTGCTTCTTTAATAACTCTAATACCTTCAGCAGTTGCTTTTTTTACCATAATAATTGCTTCTGCTTCACCTTCTGCTTTTCTAATTGCTGCTTCTTTATCACCTTCTGCTCTTCTAATTGCAGACTCTTTTTCACCTTCTGCAACTAATACAGTAGCACGTTTTTGACCTTCAGCTCTTAGTATTGATTCTCTTCTTTCTCTTTCAGCACGCATTTGTTTTTCCATTGCTTCTTGTATATCTGCTGGTGGCATAATATTTTTAACTTCTACTCTATTAACCTTTATTCCCCAAGGGTCTGTTGCAACATCAAGTATGCTTCTCATTTTTGTATTAATTAAATCCCTTGATGATAAAGTTTCATCTAATTCTAATTGTCCAATAATATTTCTTAAAGTTGTAGCAGTTAAATTTTCAATCGCAACAATTGGTCTTGAAACTCCATAAGTAAATAATTTTGGATCTGTTATTTGATAATAAACAACAGTATCTATTTGCATTGTTACATTATCTTTTGTAATAACAGGTTGAGGCGGAAAATCAACAACTCTCTCTTTTAACGAAACTTTTCCTGATATTCTGTCAATTAAAGGAAGTTTAAATTTTAACCCTACTCCCCAAGTAGTTAAATATCCTCCTAATCTTTCAATAACATATGCATTTGATTGTGGCACAATTCTAACATTAACAACAATCATAACAATAAATGCAATACCTAAAATAATAAATAATATTGGTCCCAACATTTTATTCACTCCTTTTTACTATTAATTTTACACCTTCAACAGAAACAACTTCAACTTCTTCATTCAAATCAATCTCTTCTTCATTATATGAAATAGCACTCCATATATGACCCTCAATATTGACTTGTCCTATATCAAATTTAGTAATCTTTCTTTCTATTTTACCTTTCTTTCCAATAATACTATCAATATTAGTTTTGTTATCTCCAACTTTTAAATGTTTTTTCACAAAAGGTTTTGTTAAAAATAGCATTAAACCCGAAAAAATAACAAAAATTACAAATTGAGTTATTATCTTAAATTTTAAAAAAGAAGATAACAACGCAAATATTGCACCCATGGCAAACCATATTGCAGTTAATCCCATAGTTAATCCTTCAACAACTACAAATATAATTATTAAAATAGTCCATATTATTGGCATACTTATATTAATCATAGCTACTCCTTTCATATATATAATATTATACACTAAGTTTTAATATCTGTAATAATTTATTTCTAAAATTCGAGTAATCTGATATAATATTTATGTACTATTAAGGAGGAAAATTATGTATGAAAAATTTAAATCTGAAATCAAAGAGTTAAAATCAACTATTGATGATTTAAAATTAAAAAATAAATTGTTGCAGAAGGTGAAAAAGAGTCTGCAATTAGAAGAGCAGAAGGTGATAAAGAAGCAGCAATTAGAAAAGCAGAAGGTGAAGCAGAAGCAATTATTATGGTAAAAAAAGAAACTG
>JAUCFZ010000190.1 GCA_030377915.1 Clostridiaceae bacterium HSG29 | reverse complement strand
TACAAAAGAAATGGATAGTATAAAAGTAGAATTATTAAATGTTGATACTATTGAAGATAATGGGTTATTAATAATGAATAATAAAGAATTTTTTGTAGATATTATTTTAGAAGGACGTAGAGATGAAATTTTATCACTAAACAAAAATGATATTCTCTTGTCTGCTGATTTAATGGGATATAAAAGTGGTATGAATGTAATTAAAATTAATTCAAAATCTAATAATAAAGAAATTGAAATTAAAAAATTATCGGAAGATGATATTAAAATTCAATTGGAAAAACTTGTTGAAAAGCCAAAACCTGTAAAAATAGAATTTGTAGGACAACTTGAGGATAGATATAGGGTTTCAAATTCAAAAACTGATATTAATGAAATTTTGGTGAAAGGTCCTGAAAGTTTAGTTAATAGTGTAAAATATTTAATAGGAACAGTTAATTTATCGGATAAAAAAAGTAGTTTTCAGAATGAAGTTGTGATTGTACCAGTTGATGATGAGAATATTATAATACAAGGTTTAGATGTTAATCAGAAATATGTAAATACCAGTTTAGATATTGTGAAACAAAAAGAGGTAAAGGTTGAAATGGAAATTGTTGATAATACAACTGAAGATTATAGTTTGAAAAAATATGCTTATTATCCAAAAACAATTGAAATTGAAGGACCTGAAAAATTAATTGATGATATTGAAATGCTTAATGTAAAAGAATTTGATGTTACAGATGACCTGGGAACTTTTAGTGTTGATGAAAATGTAATTCTTCCTGAAAATATTGTTTTAGTAAATTCTTTTAGTGTTATAAATGTTTATGGCGAAGTTGAGCCGATTGAGGTAAAAGAATATGAAATTGCTATTAAGAATATTGCAATATTGAATTTGGATAAAGAATTTGAATTTAGGATTATTGAAGATATAAAAACAGTTAATTTAAAAATGAGAGCTCCAAAATCTTTACTTGATAGTATTCAAAAAGATGACATTGAATTTCAATTAGATGCTTCTAATTTAGTTGAAGGATTAAATAATGAAAAACTGAAGTTAAATATAAATACTGAGGCAATTGAATGTACTATAACACCAGAAAAAATAAATGTGGAGATCTATAAAATAGAGGAAACTGAAGGTGAATAATAGTGAAAAAAGAGATTGAAATATTTTTGAATTCTACTCATGATGCAGTAATTGCAATTAATAAAAGTGAAATTATCACAATATTTAATAAAGCGGCTGAAAAATTAACGGAGATAAAAGCTTGTGATGCAATTAATAAAAAAGTTGTTGATGTGATTAAAACTACAAGATTACCTATTGTTTTAAAAACTGGTAAATCAGAATTAAATCAATTACAAATGCTATTGGATACTGAAATTATTACAAATAGAAAACCTGTTTACAATGACGATGGTGAAATAATTGGCGCAATTGCTGTTTTTAGGGGTATTAGTGAAGTAAAAGATCTAGTTGAAAAAATAACTGATTTAAGAAGTATTCAAAACACATTAAAAGCAATAATTGAATCAACTCGAGATGCAATTTCTGTTGTTGATGAAAAAGGATACGGAATGATGATTAATCCTGCATATACAAGACTTACAGGGTTTACAACTGATGATGTTATTGGATCTTATTGCACGAAGGATGTTGCATCAGGAGAAAGTGTGCATTTAAGAGTTTTGGAATCAAAAGAACCTGTATCAGGAGCGAGATTAAGAGTTGGTCCACAGAAAAAAGAGGTTTTAGTTGAAGCAGCTCCAATAATTGTAAATGGAGAGTTAATGGGAAGTGTTGCAGTTATACATGATTTAACTGAAATTAATAGATTGGTAAATGAATTAGATGAAGCTAAAAGTATAATTAGAAATCTTGAAGCAAAATATTGTTTTGATGATATTATTGGTGAGGATTATAAGTTTAAAAAAATAATAAATAAAGCAAAAGCCGCTGCTACTACACCTGCAACAGTTATTCTTCGTGGGGAAAGTGGTGTTGGGAAAGAGTTATTTGCACATGCAATACATAATAAATCAAAAAGGAAAAATAATCAGTTTGTTAGAGTAAATTGTGCTGCCTTAAGTGAAAGCTTATTAGAAAGCGAACTTTTTGGATACGTTTCAGGAGCTTTTACAGGAGCAAATAAAGATGGTAAAATTGGATTATTTGAAAAAGCAGATAGAGGAACTATTTTTTTAGATGAAATTGGCGAAATGAAAATAAGTACTCAAGTAAAATTGCTAAGAGTTTTACAAGAACGCGAAATAATAAGAGTAGGTGGAACAAAATCAATTACAGTTGATGTAAGAATTATTTCTGCAACTAATAAGAATTTAGAAGAAGAAATAGAAAAAGGCAATTTCAGAAAAGATCTTTATTATCGATTAAATGTTGTACCAATTGATATAATACCTATTAGAGAACATATTGAGGATATTGATTTAATTGTACATAAATTAATAATTAAGTATAATCAGGAGTATGGAAGAAGTGTTCAATCTATTTCAATAAATGCAATTAATGAAATTAAAAAGTATAATTGGCCAGGAAATGTTAGAGAACTTGAAAATTACATTGGCAGAACAATCATCAATATGGATTTTCATGATGAAATAATTGAATATAAGCATTTACCAGTATTAAATGTATCTAAAAT
>JAUCFZ010000189.1 GCA_030377915.1 Clostridiaceae bacterium HSG29 | reverse complement strand
TTCTTCTTTGTCTATCTAGTTTTCTTTGTAATATTTTTTCTTTTTTATATATTACATTTACTTCTGGTGCTAGTTCTAATAGTTTTACTTGTTTATCACTTACTATTGCTATTGTTTGTGTTCCTATGTCTATTCCTACTGTTCCTGTTTCTTTTTTATTTCTATTTTTATTTGGTGGGATTCCTTCTAATATTATTTGTACGTAATATTTGTTTTTTCCTCTTATTGTTTTTCTTATTATTCTTATGTATTTTACTCTATCTTTTATTGCTTTTTGGGCGTAGGTATCTGTGTTTTTTATTATAACTGGTATTTTTAATTTATTCCATTTTACATTCCCTTGTCCGTCATATTTCATTCCTGATTTGTT
Source organism: Clostridiaceae bacterium HSG29 (assembly GCA_030377915.1). Classification (GTDB taxonomy): domain Bacteria; phylum Bacillota; class Clostridia; order Peptostreptococcales; family Acidaminobacteraceae; genus HSG29. The sequence goes on along the minus strand of JAUCFZ010000189.1, from coordinate 2,294 downwards.
CCATTTTCCTTCGAGTGAGTTTAATTCATTGTATTTTTTAAAGTATACTTTTTTACTGTTTCCATTTATTAATTTATCTATTGCTTTCCATGCTCGTGATGCTATTGCTTGAGCGGTTTTATTGTCTATGTTTTTATTAAATGGTTTATATAATGGTGTCATTGTTTTTATTAGTCCATATTCTGTTAGATTAAATTCTTTATATAATGTTTTTATTTCTTTGTATAATTTATTTTGTTCTATTTTAAGTTCTTTTATTTTATTTTTATCTTTTGTATTTTTTATTTTTTTGTTTGTTTCTATTATTGTTTTTTTAAGTTTTCTATATTCTTTTCTTTCTGATAGGCTATTATATCTTTTTAAGGCAAGACCTAATACTGCATTATAAAGTTTTCTTCCAATTTCAAATCTTTTATTTAAAATTGCTTCTTCGTATGCATTTGTTTTTAATTTTACTGTTAATATATATGTGGGTGTTTTTATTCTTTTTTTAGTGTTTTTCATAAAACCACCTCTCCTTTATTAACTTTAATAAGCTCTTTTTACATATTTTATTATATCATGAATGAGCTTAAAAAGCCAGTTCATGACTAGCTTTTATAAAGATTTTATTTTAACATATTTTAAAAAAAGAAACTCTTTTTCTGACTTAGCTCATGACTGAAGTCAAAAGTGTGCAGTCAGGTTTCATCAACTGGAATTAGAAACTTTTTGCATAAGTGTACAGTGTACTTGATCCAATTATTCTTTTTTTAAGTTCGTATTTTTTTTGGATTTCCTCTTTAAATTTATTATTTCGAAATTCTAATTTTTGAATATGAAGTAACCGACTAATAATTCTAATTACATCTGAATTTCTAAAAGGCTTTGTAATATACTCGTCAGCGCCTAGTTTCATAGCTTCTATAGCAGATTCTATCGTACCATAAGCAGTCATCATTATAAAATTAGTTCGATACTCTAAATCATCTTTATTTTTTAATAGTTCTAATCCATCTATATGAGGAAGTCTAACATCACATAATATAAGATCATATTGATTTTCTATCATCATAGAAAGCGCTATTCTTCCATCTTCTGCAGCATCCACATCATAGCCTTCTTTTTTTAATATAAATACTAGATTTTTTTGTAAATTAATTTCATCTTCAACAATCAAAATTTTATGTTTCATAACTCACCTCCATTTAAATTCCAAGCTCAATAGTAAAAGTTGTTCCTTGCCCTAAGTTGCTATCAACTTTTATTGTTCCACTATGTGAATGAACAATTTGACTACAAATGAATAATCCTAAACCAAACCCATTCCCAACATCTTTAGTTGTAAAAAATGGGTCAAATATATTTTTAATGTCTTCAGGTTTAATCCCTGTTCCAGTATCGCTAATTCTAATTCTTACTCCATTATTTACTAATAAAGTCCTAATATGAATAAATCCTTCTCCATCAATTGCTTGATAAGCATTTTGTATAATATTAGTAAATACAATCTTTATTCGCTCTTTATCTACATTGAGATTAGGTATACTTTTTGAAAAATCCATAACTATTTCAATTTCATCTCTTTTTTTATCATCTGAAACATTCTCTATTGATTCAAGAATAATTTTATTAATATCTGTTTTTGTTTTACTTTTTTCTTCATGTTTTCTAAAGTCTAAAAATTCACTAAGTAATCTATCAATTTTTTCTGAATCATTTGAAATTTTATTAAAATAATCATATTTTTCATCTTCACTTAATTCATAAGTCTTAAGTATTTCTACAGAGCTTATTATAGATGATAATGGATTTCCAATTTCATGTGCTATTCCAGATGCAAACCGACCCATTGTTATTAATTTTTCTGTTCTTAAATATTTGTTTTGATATTCATTTTTTTCTTTATTAACTTTTTTATAATTATCACTAATATTAATATATTTAGACATAATAATATCTGATGCTTTAAAAAAAACTTTAAATACTACTGCGCTTATAATAAATATTCCAATAATAATATAGCGTTGTATATTAACATTTTGAGTAGAACTATCAGTTACAATTAGCACAATACATAAAATAGGTATTAATAAAATACTCAAAAATCCAATTATTAGTTGATTATAAAGTTCTTTATATTCTTTTTCTTTTTTTTGCTGACTCATAAGTTCTCCTTTTAGTATTATTATATGCATTACTCTTTTACAATACCTTACATATTAAGTTTATGCAATTAATATAAAAAAATCGCATTTTATATACTTACTCTTATATAAAGCAATAACTATGCCAAACTCTACCAGTAATGATAT
>JAUCFZ010000188.1 GCA_030377915.1 Clostridiaceae bacterium HSG29 | reverse complement strand
ATACCGTTTTCAACATAACATAAAAGCAACTCTATAATACAACTCTTATTAACAGCAGCTTTTTCAAAGTCAGAAACCAACTTCTTTAAAACATTGTAATTAAGCACATTTATACCTCTATCTGGAAAAAACTGTTGATCAATTTTTTCTTTATATTCCTCAAGAAGAAATCTCTCATTATTTGGAATTACTTTTATTGAATAAATTTCTTGAACCTGTTTATTTGCTTTAAACAATTCCAAAATTTCATCAATTAGTTGTTTTTCCGATTTTTGTTTTAAGTATTTTCTTAAATCAGCAATCTTAACTTTTTTCATAATACCTCCAGTTACACACAAACAATTATTATAAAATAAACTTTCCAGTTTAATTATATCTTTCCTAGATTCTAGGAGCAATTATTTTTTAATGAAATGCAACTTTTTTAAAATAATCATATTCATTTTATATATTAGCTTAAGACTACTTAAGTTTTTTATAACTAAAAAGAGATGCTATTACACATCCCTTAATATCACCATATTATTTTCATCAAACAATTATATATGCAAATCTGAAACTAATCTCTTCATTGCTAAAAGTGTTTCCTCCATTAGATAATCCATTTCCCAACCTAAGTTTTCAGCACCCAATTTAATAACATCTCTAGAACAACCTGCAGCAAAATTCTTAGATTTAAATTTCTTCCTAACTGATTTAACTTTCATATCAGATATAGTTTTTGAAGGTCTCATTAATCCTGCAGCTCCAATGATACCAGTAAGTTCATCAACAGTAAATAATATCTTTTCCATCATTTTTTCTGGCTTAACATTTGCTTTTGTTAGCCCGTAACCATGACTTATTGTTGCTCTAATGATTGATTCATCAATATTTAATTCTTCCATAATTTCAACTTGCTTCACGCAATGTTCATCAGGATACATCCCAAAATCTAGATCATGTAATAAACCTACAACTTCCCAAAACTCAATATTATCCGGATCATATTTTTCAGCAAAATATCTCATTACTCCACCTACAATTTGTCCATGTAATATAAGAAAGCTTTCTTTATTATATTTCTTTAAAATCTCTAATGCTTCTTCGTAATTAGGTATGTACGACATTTGTAATCACTCCTTATTTATCAATTCCATATATACTTGTTTATTCAGGTATACGGTTTACTATAGATTTGTAGAACCAAATGTTAAACAAATTGGCACTTTCTTTGATTTATCATCTGTATAAACCAAAGCATGTAAAATAAGCACCATCCATTTAAGTTATAATTTCATGAATCGTTTAGCAACTGCTCGGATTGGTTTATAGTAAATTCCTTCAAGTTTTTTAGTTACATTTTTAAGTTCTTTCATTATTTCAATGTCTTGTGGGCAATGCTCTTCACATTTACCACACATCACACATAGCGATGCATTATGAGGTTTCTTTTTAAGACTTGTTTGCATCAAGTATTTAGAAAAAGCACCAATCCTACCTTCAATTTCAATATCATTATAACATGATAAACAAGTTGGAATATCAACACCAACCGGACATGGCATGCAGTAATTACAACCCGTACATGGTATTTTAATCTTTTCCTGCAAGGTTTTTTTAACTTTATCAAACATTATTTTTTCCTCGTCAGTAAAGGCATTAATTTCAGTTTCACTTGCTACTCTCATATTTTCATCTAACATTTCCATAGAATTCATTCCAGATAAGACTACAGTTACTTCTTGTTGATCCCAAATCCATTTCAATGCCCATTCTGCAGGAGATCGTTTTGTTTTAGCTGCGTCAAAATGTTTATATACTTCTTTTGGCAAATTGCTAACAAGTTTTCCACCTCTTAATGGTTCCATTATCATTACAGGTAATCCTTTTGAAGCAGCATATTTAAGACCACTTTTTCCAGCTTGATTGTTTTCGTCTAAATAATTGTATTGAATCATACAAAATTCCCAATCGTATGCATCTACTAATTTAATAAATTCTGTTTTACCACCATGATAAGAAAATCCTATATTCCTAATTTTTCCACTGTTTTTCTTTTCCTCAATCCACTTAATAACTCCTAAGTCTATTAATCTATCCCAAGTGTTTAAATCCGTTAACATATGCATTAAATAATAGTCTATATAATCAGTCTGAAGTCGTTCAAGTTCTTTGTAAAACAATTTATCAAAGTCTTCATATCTCTTAACTAAGTATGGTGGTAATTTAGTTGCAATGTTTACTTGTTTTCGGTATCCTTTAGCGAGGACTCTACCAAGAATAGCTTCACTCTTTGGATATATATAAGCCGTATCAAAATAGTTCACACCATTTTCAATCGCATGAATAATCTGCTTTTCAACTTCACTTTCACTCTTAGAAAATCTCATACATCCAAAACCAAGTGCTGATAATTTTTCGTTATTCTTAACATTAACCCTATATTGCATTTTAACCCACTTTCATTTTAATTTTAAAAGTCATTCTTTTATATTCTGCTATCCATCTATTTAAAGACAATATTTGCTTTATTTCTTGGTACAGTTCTGAAGTAATTTACATTGGGTATTCCAATAGCTAAATTATATAATATATGGTTTTTTTAAAGTTTTTGCAAGCAGAGTAATTTATAATAACATTCTTATTTTCTATGCTTTTATTTTAATTATATCCCACAAATAATATACAGA
>JAUCFZ010000187.1 GCA_030377915.1 Clostridiaceae bacterium HSG29 | reverse complement strand
ATTGTTTTCATTTTGGTCTTGAATATTTGTATCTAGATGAATTATTTTAAAGAGTATATCATTTATTGTTGAATCTTTAATATCTGAAAAAACAATTTCATTCGAATTATTTTTTTCGATTTCTGATTGAATATTTGAAATGTAATCGTCAAGTGTCATTTCATTTAAGAAACCACTTGAGATAGATAAAGAATAATTTTGTAAACCGTCATAAAGATTGAATGAATATTTATTTGTACTTGTGTTTTCCCATCCTGTTGGAAGCGAAAATTCAACACCTTCATTTTTTAAATAATATTTTTTAAAAAAAGTTGATCCAAGATATGAATAAATATTTTCACGGTATTTATTATTAATATTTAATATAGTTCTATCCTCATTCCAATTTAATTCCATATCAAATGTTTTTGCAACAAATTCTACTGGTACCAATGTTCTATCATCTACAATTATTGGTGGTGAAGTTAGATTTGTTTTTTTACCATTATTATAACAAACTGAATCATTGATTTTTAATTTAATAAAAGTATTTCCTTTGTAGGTTAATACTTCTTGAGTGTCATTAATCCAATTTACATTTGCATCAAAAGATTCAAAAAATTGTCGCATTGGAACCATCAATGTATTATCTTTCTCAATTGGACTAGTAGCAAAGTCTATTTTTTCTCCGTTGTAAAAAATTTCTACTTCTTTTTCGGCAAATGAGACTGCGGTTATGGATAATAGTAAAAATACTGTTATAAGTATAATAATATTTTTTTTCATAATTTTCCTCTCTTTGTATTGAATAATATTATAAATTAGTATAATATTATTAAAAATGAAGTTACCTATCTTAAATAAAATCTTCAAATTTAACTATTCTATTTAAAATAATACCACAAAACATATATGATTAAACTTAAAAATGAAAAATGTAATATAAGTGTAATAAATTTACTTGTATTAAAACATAGGAGGATTATGAGAAAAAGTGATTTAGAAAAGAAAACTGTCAATGATTTAAGAATTATAGCTAAAAGTTTAAATATGAAAAAAACCTCAAAACTTAATAAAGCTGAACTTATAGATATTATAATTAATGGAGAGAAACATAAAGTTGAGGAAATTCCTGATGAATTTATAGAAAAACTTGATGATAAAGATAATATGGATAAAGAAGTAGAAGGTGTTCTTGAAGTTGCTGAAAAAGGATATGGATTTTTACGTTTTAGCAATTATATGTCAAGTGAATATGATGTTTATGTTTCGGCATCTCAGATTAAGAAATTCAGATTAATTACTGGTGATAAAGTTAGAGGTGTTACTAGGAAAGCTAAAAGTAATGAAAGATTTAGCGCTTTACTTTATGTTAAAGAAGTTAATGGTTTAAAACCAGAAGAAGCAAAGAAACGTACTAGTTTTGTCAATTTAACTCCTAATTATCCGACAGAAAAAATAAAATTAGAAGATAAAAAGGAAAATTTATCTTTAAGAATTATTGATTTATTTGTTCCAATAGGAAAAGGACAACGTGGGATGATTGCGTCACCACCAAAAGCTGGGAAAACAACATTACTTCACAATATTGCAAAACAGATAGAAAAAGAATATCCTAATATTGAACTTATAGTTTTATTAATTGATGAAAGACCGGAAGAAGTTACTGAAATGAAAAGACTGATTAATAGTGATGTTATATTTTCAACGTTTGATGAAGAGCCAAGAAATCATATTAAAGCTGCTGAAATGGTTTTAGCAAGAGCAAAAGCGCTTGTTGAACATGGTAAAGATGTTATAGTTTTACTTGATTCAATTACTCGTTTAACGCGAGCTTATAATCTTGTGATTCCATCAAGTGGTAGAACTTTATCTGGTGGACTTGATCCTGCAGCATTATATAATCCTAAAAGATTTTTTGGCGCTGCAAGAAATATTGAAGCTGGTGGGAGTTTAACAATTTTAGCTACCGCACTTGTAGAAACTGGTTCAAGAATGGACGATGTTATATTTGAAGAATTTAAAGGAACAGGAAATATGGAAATCACTTTAAGTCGAGAATTATCTGAAAGAAGAATATTTCCAGCAATTAATATTAATAAATCTAGCACAAGAAAAGAAGAACTTCTATTGAATAAAAAAGAAATTGAAGCAGTTTGGAAATTAAGAAAAGCATATGGCAAAGAAACAACTGCAAAAACTACTGAAAAGATGATTAGTTTATTAAAACAAACTGAGAATAATGATGAATTTATTAAATTAATTTCTTTAGAATTTTAATTTGATTATTTTTTTCATTCATGTTATAATGTGAGAGTTGATAAATTGAATAAATATATATTATTTATATAGAGGAAAAAGAAAAAATTAAGAAAGAGGTGAAAATATGAAATCTGGAATTCATCCTGAGTATACAGAAGTAGAAGTTCATTGCTCGTGTGGGAATAGATTTACTACTAAGTCAACAAAAGGTGCAGACATAAGATTAGATGTTTGTTCACAATGTCATCCTTATTACACTGGTGCTAAGAAATCAGGCGTAAAAGATGGAAGAGCTGAACTATTTAAGAAAAAATATGGAATGGAAGTTGAATAGTAAAAGCATGGTAGGTTAGGGATTCCTAACCTATTTTTTATATTGATTGATACTAATTAAACAAAGATATATATTATGTGGCTTATATAATTGAATATATGA
>JAUCFZ010000186.1 GCA_030377915.1 Clostridiaceae bacterium HSG29 | reverse complement strand
AGCATTTTTCAATTTAATTTTAATCAATCAGGATTTAGAATCATTTGAAAAAATATATTATAAACTAAATAGCTATATTTCTAAAAATATGATTGAATATTTAAATTTAAATATTCGTGGAAGAAGTGTTTTTGATTGTTTAATTCAATATCCTTCATTAAAAAAATTTCAAATTGATACTTTTAGAAATTTAAAAAGTATATTTCTTTCTCTTAGAGATAAGGAACCACTTGAAATAATTAATATTATTAAATATGATCTTAATTATTTAAATTATCTTGATGAGTTTGCAGGTAAAACAAATAATAATTACTCTACTTTAAAAAACAGACTTGCTGTTTTAGAATCAATTGCATCTGAAGAATCTTCAGCATTTGAATTTCTTATAAGGCTTGATAAATTAGATGCTTATTTAAAAAATCATATAAATGAAAATAATAATAATATTATTTTATCAACAATTCACTCTGCAAAAGGTCTTGAATTTGATAATGTAAGCATTATTGATATTACCGATAATACGTTGCCACAAAACAAAGATACTATAGAAGAAGATAGGCGATTATTATATGTAGCACTTAGTAGAGCACGCTTAAACTTAAATATAATGCATTCAAAATTCATTTCTGGTAAATTTAATAATAAAATTACTTTTATTAATGAAATTAAAAAATTAAATCATGTAAGTTATAATATTTATAAAAAGAAAAACAGTTTTAATTTTGAATTTGGTGAAATTGTACATCATAAGCATTTTGGAATTGGAAAAATAATTAATATTTCAAATAATAATATTACTATTGATTTCAACAATTCTATAAAAACTCTTTCAAAAAACATTTGTATAGATGAAAATTTAATATCAAAATAAAAAACGGAGAAAATTAAAAATCATTTTCTCCATTTTTATAATCATCAAGAATATCAGACATTACTCTATAAATCGTCTGGTATGAATAGCCTTTTCTATTTAAAAAACCACTTAATCTCGAATATCTTTTTTTATAATCAATATCACCATATTGACTATTTTTTTTATTTGCAATTTTATATGCACTTTCATATTCTTCATCTTCAGAATAATCCATTAAAAGCTCTTCAATTATATTTTCATCAATTCCTTTTTCAATTAATTTATTTTTTATTTTATATTTTCCTGTTTCTTTAATTTTATATCCAATATATCTTTTAGCATATTCAAAATCATCAATATAATGAAGTTTTAATAATTCTTTTATAACATTATTAATAGTTGAATCTAAATACTCATTTGAATAAAGCTTATCTTTAACTTCTTTTATTGTTCTATCTTGATATGAAATATAATTTAATGCTTTATTAAAACATTTATTATATTCATCATCCATTTTTATTTCATCTATTAATTCTTTAGTAAGTTCTTTGCCAACAAATAAATCAAATTTAAATACTGTTTTATGATAAACACCAAATGAAAATTCATTATCAATAAAAATTGAAATCCTATTTTTATTTTTTTTTTGCTCTTCCATTTTAGTAATAATATTACTCATCTTTTCCTCGTTTATCAATACTCTCATCAATAATTTTAATATTTATCCAATCAATCATCATTTTATGACCTACTCCCCAACCATATGGGTGAGTAAAAAATCTAATATAATCTTTATCAAATTTTAAACCGCCTGTATGAACCTCTTTGCCATTTACAATATATGAAATTCTATTCATTCTAGTATCAAAAATCACTTCTTCTTCAAACCACTCATCAAAAATAGGTTTTATAAGTCTTGCACTATCAAGCGCTTCCCAAGTAGGAGGTAGAACTCTAAAAATATGTCTGCCTGGCCTTGTAGAATCTTCATTATAATTATGTACATATTCAACTAAAACTGCTGCTTGCCCAAATGCATCATACCAATTCTCTACTTTTTTATCCGGTTCCAATATTGTTGAATCTGTCTGAAACAATGTAAGCCCGCCTGTAAATTTATCATTTGAATATTTAATTTTCACTCTTCTTTTAATTTTTATTACATAATCTTCATCAATCTGTAAAGGTTTTGAAAGTAAATAAGGTCCTCTATCTGTTTCATTAACTTTTAAAGTAAGTATTCCATTTTTAATATCTATGTCATTCATCATAGACTTATTTGTTTTCCATTGTCCAATATACCAGAATTCATCATTAAAACTTTCAAATTCATCAGTATAATCAAACATCATTTTTGTATCACTTGGATCATATATAAAAAAATAGTAACTTGCCGCAATTGCTATAAATACAATAAATGGTAATATTTTCTTCATGATTTTCCTTTCTTTATAGAATAAACAAAAAATAACTTATTTATAACTATATCGTCAAAACATATTTTTAATTAAAAAAAATAAAAAAAGATGCCAAAGCATCCCTATTAAAATAACATATATGTAATTGATGATGCAAGCATCGAAAAAACTAGCATTCCCACAATTACTATAGCCACATATTTAGTATATTTTCTATTCAAAATCAACACCTCTTTTCCCTTCTAACTTAAAAGTTTCTTTTATACTATTAATATTAAAAGAATAACTATATACAGGATAATTTTTCTTAATATTTAATTTAAAATCCAATTTAAAGATTCCTTTATTTATCCATTTTATCCTTATAAATTCAACTTTCTTTTTAAGATTTATTTTCTCAAATTTCTTTTCAATTATTTTTTTTAGAATATCTAAATTAACATATTCTATAT
>JAUCFZ010000185.1 GCA_030377915.1 Clostridiaceae bacterium HSG29 | reverse complement strand
TTCTAGGATACATTTTAATTTTTGAAGTTAATGTATTTTTGCCACTAAATATATTCATGATATATCCATCATTCTCAAAATTAGCACTAAAATTTCCATCATACACATTATATTTAGAATTATCATAATCTAAATTTATAAGATTATAATCCGTTAAAATTTCATCATCATTATAATAAACATAACTTATTTCTTCTTTAAATTTTTTTGCAACATAAACATTATCTTCTAGTTCTAAATCATAATAAATCATTTTTTCAATTGAACTATATTTTTCTTTTGAAGGATATTTTGTTCTATTTTCAATATAATAAATTATTAAATCTGGAATTGAATTTCTATTAACATCTTCTATCTGGCTAGTTATAAACTGTCTTTTATTTAACGCTTTAGTCTCAAAAGATATAGGTTTATCTTTATAAACAACAAGCCCCATATTATTCCAATTTTTATTGATATTGTCATTTTCCATCAAAGTTGTCCATAAAAGTTTATACTCTAAATTAACAGTATAATTATCATTTGTTTTTTTACCCGCATTTTCAGGTATCAAAATTTTTGCTTCTAATGCAATAAATTCACCATCTTGAACTATTCTTTGTAATGGAACCCAAAGTTTATCATCAATTAATGCATAGCCAAATTTTATTCTGTCTTCTTGATTTGGGTAATCATCCATTTTTACTTCTAACATTGGAACAATATTTATTCCACCTTCACTACTATCATAATTTCTTAAAGAACCATAATTATCTTTTGGCCAAGACATAATTTTATTACTTTCATATAATTTATCCACATCTGACGGTTGTATTTGTATAGTAATAAACGTTTCTTTACCAGAAGTTGTGATAGTCATGTTTTGTTTATCACTATCTTCAATATATTTAAATGGTGAAATATCTAAATTATCATTAACGCCATCATTATCATTATCTTTATCAAAAACATTATAAATTGAATCATTATCTGTATCTCTTTTTACTAAATCTGAATTGATTTCGATATTAGAATCACCTTTAGTTAATTCATATAAATCTGATAAACCATAACCATTTGTATCATCTTTCAAAGGATCTAAATTGTTCTTAGCTTCAAATAAATCATCAAGACCATCATTATCAGTATCTTTATTATTAATATCAGTATTGATTACTTTCTCAACTTTATCACTTAAACCATCATTATCACTATCTGTTGATTCAACAAAAACATTTTTTAATTTATCTAAATTTACTATAGTTGAACTATTTAGCATTGTATTTTCTTCATTTGCAAAAGATACAATTGAATTTAGTGGTATTGAGGTAGCAAATAATGTAATTATAATAACTAAGCTAATAAATGTTTTCATTTTTTTCATAATCTTATCCTCCAATTTTTTCATCAATATTTATATATACCTTATAGCGCAACAAATAAACATCTTCATAAAAAAAACGGAGTAATCATACAATGATTATTCCGCTATATTTAATTTACCTTTAAAAATATCTTTGATGTATTTTCTTCTGTATTTTTATTAAATACGGAATTAATTACTAATCCAATAAATAATAAAAATAATCCTATCATCGAGAAAAACGAAAGTTGCTCTTTAAAAATAAAAATTCCCAATAATGCAGCAGTTAATGGTTCAGCTAATGTTAAACTTACTGCTTTTTCTACCTCAATATTTTTTAAACCTTTACTAAATAATGTATATGCTATAGTCGTAGTTGCAATACCAAGATATATCACTACAAACGAACCTGAATATGTAGTAACCCAACTAATATCAACAAAAAATAAAATTGGTGATAAAATTATTCCACTTAGTAAAAATAAAGTTCCATTCACAATATCGCGAGAATAACTATTTAAAAGAACTTTAGAAAACTTAACATATAATGCATATAAAAGACCGGCAAATAATGAAAATAATATTCCAATAAAATTTACTTTTAAATCTGATTTGCCTGTAAATAACATTATGCATCCAACAATTGAAAATGTTGTTGCTACAAGCCAAACTTTACTTATCTTTTTTCCTTCTAACAATTCTATAATTCCTGAAAATATTGGTGAGCTTCCTATAGCTACAACAGTTCCTAATGCAATTCCTGTTATTTGAATACCTAAAAAGAAAAATGGTTGGAAAAGGCCAATAGCAAATGAAGCCTTTAAAACCTTCTTATAATTTAAAGTTTTAAACTCACTCATTGGATTTTTAATTATTGCAATTATAAAAAGTATTGATCCTCCAATTAGCATCCTAAAAGCGCCTATTGCTAATGGACTTGCATCTGTTGGAGCTAATGCTTGGGCCGAACCAGTAGTTCCCCATAATAATGCAGCAAGTAAAACATATATTTGATTTTTCATTTATTCACTCCCAAACCCTTTCATATAACGAACATCAAAACCTTTTAATTTTTATCTATTATTGAAGATATTTTGAAGCAAGTAACTCTTTTAACATTTCTTGTGAATTAACATTATCTTTCTCACGATTAATAAAAGTTTTCTTCAAAGCTTTAGCATATTTTAATGATAAATTTTTATTCTTTTTAAACCCTACAATATTGTTATTACTAAAATATTTTTCGCCTTTTTCAGTAATTATTGCATCATTTATTTTAATTTCAAATACTTTTCCTAACTTATATTCCATATCTATTTTTATATATTCATTTAAAGCTAAATATAGTAAATTTGAAATATAACTATTAATTGTCATAAATGC
>JAUCFZ010000184.1 GCA_030377915.1 Clostridiaceae bacterium HSG29 | reverse complement strand
CGTCAGCATCAGTATCAACAAATATTTTAATATCCATTAAATCTCTTAATCTGCTATCTTCAAAAACCATTATTCCTTCTACGATTAGAATTTCTTTAGGAAATACATTAACAGTTTCAGCTTTTCTTGTATGGTTTTCAAAATCATAAATTGGTTTTTCTATATTTTTATTTTCTTTTAAAAACTTAATATGTTCTATTAAAAGATCTGTATCAAAAGCTAAAGGATGATCATAATTTGTTTTCTTTCTTTCTTCAAAAGGAATAGTCCCTTGATCTTTATAATAAGCATCTTGTTCTAATATTGATATATTTTTTTCAGGTAATTTCTTAAATATAGAACTTGCAACAGTACTTTTACCTGAACCCGTTCCTCCAGCGATTCCAATAATTAAAGGCTTATCCATTTTAACTCCTTTTTTTTCTTAAAATATACATTTCTTCAACCACTTCATCCATTTTAATTTTAATGATTTGTTGAGGATGAGGAGCCACTTCTATATCATTACCCTTATTATCTTTTAAATAATCAACTTTTTGAATAAATTCATGATATTTAGGTCCAATTACTTCTATTTCATCACCAATGAATATTCTATTTCTCTGTTCAATAGTTGCAACCATAGTTTCTTTATCAAAAGATCTAACTATTCCGATAAAATCATATTCTCTAATATAAGAACTTGATTCATAAACTTGTCCTTCAGGACCAGGTTTACCATTAGCAAATCCATCAGTATATTTTCTATGACTAGATTTTCTTAAATTTTCCATCCATTTTTCATTGAATTTATAACCATCTTTTTCTTCATAATATTTATCAATTGCTTCTCTATAAGTATTAATTATATTCGCAACATAATACATACTTTTCATTCTTCCTTCAATTTTAAGACTAACAAGACCCGTTTCAATTAATTCTTTAATTTTATCAATTAAATTTAAATCTCTTGAATTGAAAATATATGTTCCTCTTTCATCTTCATATACAGGGTAATATTCGCCTTCTCTAGTTTTTTCCATTAAGCTATATTCCCATCTGCATGGTTGAGCACAAGCTCCCCTATTCGCATCACGGCCTGCCATATAGCTACTTAATAAGCATCTACCCGAGTATGAAATACACATCGCGCCATGCACAAAAGCTTCGATTTCCAAAGTGTCAGGTGTTTTATCATTTATTTCAGTAATTTCTTTAAGAGATAATTCTCTTGCTAAAATAACTCTTGAAACACCCTGTTCATGCCAAAATTTAGCTGACATATAATTTGTATTGTTAGCTTGTGTTGATAAATGTATATCGACAGATTTCCACAATTCTTTAACAATAATTATTATTCCAGGATCAGAAACAATTACTGCATCAAAACCAAAATCTTTAATTTCATTAATATAATCTTCTAATCTATTAATATCACTATTATGTGGAATAATATTTAAAGTTAAATACACTTTCGCTCCTCTGCTATGTGCGTATTCAATTCCTTCTTTCATTTCATCATATGTAAAATTATCAGAACTTGCTCTAAGACCAAACTGTTTTCCACCTAAATATACTGCATCTGCTCCATAATAAACTGCAAATTTTAATTTTTCTAAATTACCCGCGGGGGCTAGTAACTCTACTTTATTCATGTTGTCCTCCATTATAATAACTTATTGCTACTCCATCACCAATTGGTATCACAGTAGTAGTTAATAAGGGACTATTCATTAAAAAATCGATATATTCTCTCATTCTTTTAACAATAGTCTTCTTTCTTCTTATCATATATTCATCAGTTGCAATCATACCTTTAAATAAAACATTATCAGATATAATGATTGAACCTTCCTTTAAATTCTCAGTTATTTGATCATAAAACTTTTTATAATGACCTTTTGCAGCATCAATAAAAATCAAATCATAAATACCTTTTACACTTTCTAAACCTGTTTTAGCATCAGCTAGAACAAGTTTAATATCGAAATCAATATTTAAACTTTCCTTATATTCTTTAATATTTTTTTTAGCAATTTCATGTGTTTCCTTATTAATTTCTAAACTTGTTAGTTTTCCATTATAATTCATTGCTCTACTAAAAATAATACTTGAATAACCAATTGCAGTTCCGACTTCTAAAATGCTTTTTATATTTGAAGCTTTAATAAAAACTTCCAGCATTTTTTCTGTTTCAACTTCAATAATAGGTACATTTTTTTCATTAGCATATTTTCTTAATTCATAAATAAATTCATTTTCTTCTTTAGGAATAATTTTTTCAATATATTCTTTAACATATTCATCATTAATTTTACCAGGATAATAACTCATTTTAATTTATTCTCCTTTATTCTTATCATATAATTTCTTAGCAGCATTATTGTGATCTCTTAAATTAGTTGTAAAAATATGAGTATTATCATCTTCATAGCTTCTAACAAAAAATAAATAATCTGTATCATCAGGATAAATAGCAGCTTTTATCGCTCCTTCTCCAGGAGAACAAATTGGTCCTGGTGGTAATCCTTGATATTTATAAGTATTGTACACATTATCAATAGCAATATCATTATTTGTTAAAATTGCTTTTCTTTCCTCAATAACATATTCAACTGTAGCACATGATTGTAGAAGCATGCCAATATCAAGCCTATTATGAAATACGCTTGATACAATAGTTTGCTCTTTATGAACCATTACTTCTCTTTCAATTATAGAAGCTAAAATAATCATCTCATAAATAT
>JAUCFZ010000183.1 GCA_030377915.1 Clostridiaceae bacterium HSG29 | reverse complement strand
GAAAGGAGAATGTTTAATATAAGCGCCAGAACTTATAATAATAAGTTGACGAGGTCAAGGTTAATCGAATTTCGGCGGGTGCCTTGCGGGTAATACAATCGTTAGAAATCATACAAATATTAAAGTGATTTATAAACAAAAATGATTTCATGTATTATACTTATTTATTTCCAATTGGATTATGATAAAACAGGAGGAATATTTATGTGTGGAATTATTGGTTACATTGGGGGAAATAACGCAGTACCAGCAATAATTGATGGATTAAAAAAATTAGAATATAGAGGATATGATTCTTCGGGTATAGCTATTAATATTGATGATAAATTAGTGATTGAAAAAAAAGAGGGTAGAATAATAAATTTAGAAAATTCGTTAGATGTTAATTTATATTCAAATATCGGTATTGGTCATACAAGATGGGCTACTCATGGTGAGCCATCAGAGGTAAATGCACATCCACATTTTAGTACTGATAAATCAATTGCTGTTATTCATAATGGAATAATTGAAAATTATCTTGAAATTAAAAAATGGTTGGAAAGTGAAAATGTTAGATTCGTTTCAGAAACTGACACGGAAGTTATAGCTCATTTGATTAGTTATAATTATAATGGAGATTTGGAAGAGGCTGTTACAGAATCTTTAAAGAGATTAAGAGGTGCTTATGCTCTTGGAGTTATTTCAAAAGATGAACCTGACAAAATTATTGCTGTTAGAAAAGATAGTCCATTAGTAATAGGATTAGGAGAAGGTGAAAACTTTATTGCATCAGATGTGCCTGCAATTTTAAAAAACACTAAAAATGTTGTATATCTTGATAATGATGATATGGCAATATTAACAAAAGATGAAGTGGTAATTTATAACGGAAACGGCGATAGAGTTGAAAAAGATATTGAAACAATAGAATGGGATATGGAAGCGGCTGAAAAGGGTGGTTATCCTCATTTTACTATAAAAGAAATTAATGAACAACCTGATGGCATACAAAAAGTAATAGATAGAAGAATTAATGATAGCGGGAAAATTGTATTAGATGGAATTAATCTTACTAAGAAAGATATAGAAAAATTATCAAGGATTTATATTGTTGCATGTGGTACTTCATATCATGCTGGATTAGTTGGGAAATATGTAATTGAAAAATTTACAAAACTACCTGTACAAGTGGAAATCGGTTCGGAATTTAGATATAAAGATCCATTAATTGATGAAAACACTCTTATAATAACTGTAAGTCAATCAGGAGAAACTTTGGACACTTTGCAGTCACTAAGAATTGCAAAAGAACAGGGTGCAAGAATTATGAGTATTGTAAACGTAGTTGGATCATCAATTGCTAGAGAGTCAGATGACGTATTTTATACATGGGCAGGACCCGAAATAGGTGTAGCTTCAACAAAAGCGTTTACTACTCAAATGTTGACTTTTTATTTAATTGCATTATTTATGGCAGATGAAATTAACACAATAGAAAAAGAAAAATATAATGAAATAGTAAATGAAATAAAGAAAATACCAAACAGCATTCAAAACATATTAAACGATAATGAAAAAATTTATGAAATAGCTAAAAAACAATTTAATAATGAGAAGATATTTTTTATAGGCAGAGGACTTGATGTAGAGATTTCATATGAGGCATCATTAAAATTAAAAGAGATTTCATATATTAATTCACAGGCTATTGCAGCAGGAGAATTAAAACATGGTACGATTGCATTGATTGAGAAGGAGACTCTTGTTGTAGCAATTGCTACTCAAGATAGATTATATGAAAAAATGCTTTCAAATATTAAAGAAGTAAAAGCTAGAAAAGGCTCAATTCTTTCAATAGCTAAAATCCATAATAAAGAGATAGATGATATTTCAGATTATAGAATTTCAATTCCGGACACTCTTGATATTTTAACGCCTTTATTAAGTATTGTTCCTATGCAGTTATTTGCTTATTATATGTCTGTTTTAAGAGGAAATGATGTTGATAAACCGAGAAATTTAGCAAAAAGCGTTACTGTAGAATAATTATAAAAAAGTAATAATATGTTTTTTTATTACTGTAAAAACCAATTCTACATTTTTCGATTTAGTTTTACAAAATTAAAAATCCCAAAGGCTTAAAACCCACCAAAGTTTTAAGTCTTTTTTTATTCAAAAATCCACTCATTCTTACTAAAAACCCCTTCAAAATTTTCTCAAAAATCCCCCAGAATTTAAAACCCATTCACTCAAAATTTCACTCAATTATTTATCAAAAACTTTAAGAAATTTTATTCGGAATTTTAAACATATCTTTATTTGATATAGAAAAGCCCAGATATTTCAATGATTTTATCAGTAATTCTTTTAAAAAAGCAGAGTGAATTAGGAGAAAATTTAGGAAAAAACATTGGTGTGTTTTAAAATTAGGGAGGAATTTAGAAGGCATTGGTTCGGGTGAATTTAGAGAAAAAGCATGAGTGAAATTAGGAGGAAAACAAAGAGGTTTTTTTAGTTTATTTAGGAGAGATTTTAGAAAGAAAAAAGATTAAATTCGTAAAACTAAATCGAATTTTTGATTTAAAATTGCGAAAATTTTGAGTGAATGTAATGGAAATATCAGCTAATTCGTAGTTTTAAATCGAAAATCGCCACGAAGTTTCAACGTTTGTTGGGGGTAAAAATGTAGAATTGGAATCGAAGTGGATATAGTAAGGAGAATTAATTAGAAAATAATAATAAATCTTTTTAATAAAATA
>JAUCFZ010000182.1 GCA_030377915.1 Clostridiaceae bacterium HSG29 | reverse complement strand
TATTAAATAAACAGATAGTATAATTTTAAAGAATATGGAACTACTGTAGAATTTAAATTCAAGAATTATTGAAAATGCAAAAAAGATAATGGATGCTATTAAAAATAATTTCATATTTTTCATTCTTGAAATTATTAAATCATAATTTGAATATAATTCAGGACGTTTATTTTCATATTTTTTACTTAAAGCAAACCACCCAGGTCCTGCATACTTAATATCCCAGTTATCATCAATTAGAAGCTGTTCGTATTCTTTTTTCATATTTAATTTATACTCCATGCAATATCTTAATTTTTCAGGATTATTTTTTTCAAAATGAAAAATTACTCCAGCACCACTAATTTCTATTAATTTGTAGCCTTTTAATGCCATTTCCTCAAGCCAATTCTCAACTTTTTCGTAATTCCAACTTGTCCAAATATGAAATTTAATCATTTTTTCACCTCTCCAAATAATCTTTTGCACATTTAAATAATTCTTCTATTCTCCTTATTTCACTTTGAAGTAGTAAATTCCCTGTTTCAGTTATTTTATAAATTTTTCTTCTTTCCTTCTCACCTACAAGTTTAATAAGATTATCTTTTTCAAATTTTGATAAAGTTCCATAAATTGTTCCAGCGCCAATATGTAGGCGACCATTTGTAATTTTTTCAACATATTGAATAATTCCATAACCATGTTTTTCTGTAGTGAGTGATAACAAAATAAAATATGCTGTTTCACTCATTGGCAAATAAGCTTCCTGTATAGATTTTTTCAAATTATTACCTCCTTTCTATATCACGACACAATGTATCACGCTGTGATATAATATACAACTATATCACAGCGCGATATAGTTGTCAAATTTTTTCATTAGTTTCTTAATTATAAAATATTAAATTATAATTGTTGCGTTTTTGTAATAACTTTGTTAAAATAATCGAAATATCATTTTTTATGAAGGAGGAGTATTATGTTTGAAATTTCAGTGTTTAACAAAGTATCAGAAAGTGGAATGAAATTATTTAATAATGATAGCTATATGATAAATGAGGGAGATTTAAAATCCTCTGATGGAATTATATTGAGAAGTGCAGATCTAAATGATAAAATTTTTCCAAGCAATCTAAAAGCTATAGCCAGAGCGGGAGCAGGATATAATAATATTCCTGTTGAAAAATGTACTGAAAAAGGAATTGTTGTGTTTAATACTCCAGGTGCAAATGCTAATGGTGTAATGGAATTAACTTTGTTATCTTTACTATTAAGTTCAAGAAAAGTTTATGAAGGAATAGCATGGACTAAAGAACTTGAAGATAATATTGCTTCAAATGTTGAAAAAGGTAAGAAGAATTTTGCAGGACCAGAAATAAAAAACAAAACTTTTGGAGTTATTGGACTTGGTGCAATTGGAGTATTAGTTGCAAATATGGGAATAAAAATGGGAATGAACGTTATTGGTTATGATCCATATATGTCTGTAAAAAGGGCACTTGGGCTTTCGTGGGACGTTAAATATGCTGAATCTTTAGAGGAATTGTTAAGCAATGCTGATTATATTTCAATTCATATACCTTTAATGAAAAAAACAAAGGAATTTATTAATGAGGAAGTTTTAAATAAAGTTAAAGATGGAGCTAGACTAATAAATAATTCAAGAGGTGGGCTTGTAGATATTGAGGCGGTTATAAATGCTTTGAAATCAGGTAAACTTTCAAAATATGTAACTGATTTTCCAGATGAATTATTATTAGGCTGTGAGAACGCAATTTGCATTCCACATCTTGGTGCATCAACTCCTGAATCTGAAGAAAATTGTGCAATTATGGCATCAAACCAATTGATTGATTTTTTAAAAAATGGTAATATTGTAAATTCTGTTAATTATCCAAAATGTATTATGGAAAGAATGGAAGGAACTCAAAGAATTACTATTATGAATAGGAATATTTCAAATATGATTGGATCATATACTAAGATATTTTCTGAATATAAGATTAATATTATTGATATGATTAATAAAAGCAAAGGTGAATATGCTTATAACATTATTGATATTGAAGGAAATATTAATGAAGAAATGATAAGCGAAATTGAGAATCTTGAAGGTATTATAAAAGTTAGATTGATAGAATAAAAAAATTATAAATATAAAAGGGTAATAAAACAAAAATGTTTTATTACCCTAATTTTTTGATTAGTAAGTTACTTGGTTTCTACCATTTTCTTTTGAAATATATAAATTTTTATCACATTTTTTAATTATTGATTCATAAGTGTCGCTTTTATTTGGTTTTGAAAGTCCAAAACTTGTAGTGATATCAATTTTTTTATTTTCAAAATAAATAGGAGTATTTCTTATGTTCAATCTAATTTTCTCAATAACTTCAATTGAAGTATCTAAATCAATATTATCAAGGAAAATTACAAATTCGTCTCCTCCATAGCGACCAATCCAATCATTATTATTTCTAATATTATCTTTAATTTCATTAACGAATTGTCTTAAAACATAATCGCCTGCTAAATGGCCATAAGTATCATTACAGCTTTAAATTTGTCTATATCGCAAAGAATTAACGAGAAGTCCTTATTATCTCTTTTATAAAGATTAAGCTCATAAAGAATTCTTTCTTCAATAAATTTTTTGTTATATGCTTTTGTTAATTGATCAGTAACTAAATCATGATTTAAATCAATAAGTTTTTTTTCGATATTCATATACTCAATAGAATTAACAGAAGTAATAACATCGGTATTATGA
>JAUCFZ010000181.1 GCA_030377915.1 Clostridiaceae bacterium HSG29 | reverse complement strand
TTATTTTAATTGCAATATCTACATTTATTATCAATAATACTATTAAATTAGCTCTTGATTCAAGAAGAACTGAAATTAGTATAATGAAATATGTTGGAGCAACAAATTGGTTTATTAGATGGCCTTTTGTTTTAGAAGGTACTATTTTAGGATTTGTTGGTGCTATGATTGCTACAGGAATTATGTATGTTTTATACAATTATACATATACAATTCTTACATCAGATTTTTATTCTTTAATAGCAGTTTACCTTGTAGGAGTGGATAAAGTATTTACTGATTCAATGGTTTTATTTGTTACAATTGGTTGTGGAATTGGAGCGTTGGGAAGTATTACTTCAATAAGAAAACATTTAGATGTGTAGGTGAGATATGAAAAAAATATTTGCTTTACTCATATCTTTATTGTTACTATTTAATTTTTCAATGGCAATAAATGATATAGGTGTAAAAGAAAGAGAATTAAAAGAAATTTCAGATGAATTAAAGAAAGTTGATTCTAAAATCAAGTTAAATAAATCTGACCAATATCAAGTAATTGATAAAATCAATTCAATTGAGTCCGATATAAGAGAGTTGGATACTGAGTTAGATAGTTTAAATGGAAATATTATTAATACAAAGGATTCAATTAATAATGCTGAAATAGAATTAATTGATAAAAATGATAAACTTGAGAATATGAAAGAAATTTTAGCAAAAAGGCTAAGAGTCATGTATAAAACTGGCGATGTTGGATATGTTGAAGTTCTTTTGGGATCAAAGGATTTTAAAGATTTACTTAGTAGAGTAGAAATTGTAAAAAAAATTGTTAAGCATGATAAAGATTTAATTAAAGTTGTTAAAGAAAACATTGCTGAAATAAACTCTATTAAAGAGGAATTAGAAGCAGATAAAACAGAGTTAGTAAATTTAAAAACAAAAGTTGAGTTAAATAAAAACTATTTAAAAGAAAATGAAAATGAACTTGAAATTAAAAAAAATGAATTAAAAAGCAATATAGTATTATTAGAAGCAATGGAAGATAAATTAGAAGAAGATGCAAATAAAGTAACGGAAATTATTAAAAATTTGAAAACTAAAGCACAATATGTTGGAGGACAGATGGGGTGGCCTGTTCCAAATCATTATAAAATCACATCACCATTTGGCTACAGAATTCATCCAGTATATCATACTAGAAAACTTCATACTGGAATTGATATATCTGCTTCATCAGGTTCAACTGTAGTTGCTGCACAAACAGGAACGATAATATATGCAAATTGGCTTGGCGGTTATGGTAAAGTAGTTATGATTGATCATGGAGGCGGGTATGTAACTTTAGCAGCACATTTATCAAAAGTAAATGTTAAAGTTGGACAAAATGTTCAAAGAGGAGAAGCGGTTGCTAAAAGCGGTAATACAGGTGTTTCAACAGGACCACATGTTCATTTCGAAGTAAGAATAAACGGTGATTATGTGAATCCGTTAAAATATCTTAAAAATTAGGGAGTATATATGAAAAAATCAAAATTATTTTTTATAATAATAATAATCGTAGCAATGACTAGTTTTTTAACTTTTACAATAACAAATATAGTTCAAATAAAAAATGATAGTAAAATTTTAATTCCTATTGAAACATATGAAAACTTAAAACATATTGAATTAAAATATGAAAAAGCAGAGAGACTTGAGAAATTTATTAGTGAAAATTTTTATGAGGATATCTCAGATGAAGTAATAGAAGATGGTGTTTTATATGGTTTGTTTGATAGTTTAGATGATCCATATTCAGTTTATATGAATCAGAAAGAATTTAAAGAGTTTAATGATGAGTCAAATGGTACTTATGGTGGTATTGGTATTATTGTAACTGCATCAAAGGGCGATTTTATTACAATTGTATCACCAATTGAAGATACTCCTGGTGAAAGAGCTGGATTAAAATCTGGAGATAAAATTATTGAAGCAAATGGTATACAAGTTTTTTCGAGTGAGATTGATAAAGCAATTGACATTATGAAGGGTGAACCAAACACAGAAGTTAAATTGAAAATTAAAAGAGATGAAGAAATATTTGATGTTAATATTACTAGAGAGCTTATAGTTTTAAAATCAGTTAAGTCTAGAATTATTAATGATAAATATGGTTATATAAGAATTACAATGTTTGATAGTAAAGTTTCTGAAGAATTCGAGAAAAATTTACAGGAACTTCTTAATCAAAATATTGAAGGATTAGTAATTGATTTAAGAAGTAATCCGGGTGGTTCTTTATATGAAGTTATAAAAGTTGCAGATAGATTACTTGGTGAACAAATGATTGTTTATACTGAAAATAGAGCTGGTCATAAAGAAGAATATGTTTCAGATTCTAAGAAACTTAATTTACCTATGACTGTTTTAGTAAATGAAGGAAGTGCATCTGCATCTGAAATTTTGACAGCTTCTATTCAGGATACTGATTCAGGTATTATTATTGGTACAACAACATTTGGTAAAGGAATTGTACAATCTGTAATTCCTTTATATGATGGAAGTGGAATTAAACTTACTACTTCACAGTATTTTACTCCGAATGGTGAATGTATTCATGGAATTGGAATTGAACCAGATGTTGTAATCGAATTACCCGATGAATATTATGAAATTGAAGATCCTACTGATGAAGATGATATTCAACTTCAAAAAGCTATAGAAATTTTAAAAGAAAAGTAATAATTGACTGCTAGATTTAATCTAGCAGTTTTTTTGTGATATAATATTTACTAATAAAAGAATGAA
>JAUCFZ010000180.1 GCA_030377915.1 Clostridiaceae bacterium HSG29 | reverse complement strand
TAAGTACTAGTAAAGATGCTGAAGATGCTAAACTGAAAATTTTTTTAGGTGTAATCTATGGCGTTTTCTATATATTTAGTTCATTTGCATCAAAAAATGTTTATAAAGTAACAAATAAAATAAATTCAAGTAAGTTGATGGAGTTATCTTTTGATTTAATGGGAATTTTATGTCTTATTATTTTTTCTGGAATTAGAATGAACTCAATGTTATTTGTAATTATAGTATTTTTTATTATATATATTTTAAAAGATGCTAGAAGACCTGTATTTGTAGACGTATGTGGTGATAATATGGAAAAATCTCAAAGAGCTACTGTTTTATCTGTGGATAGTCAAATACGATCATTTATTGTAATTATTATAGCACCACTATTTGGATATATTGCTGATAATTATTCAATTAGTATTTTATTTTTGATAATTGGAGTTTTAATTTTAATATCAAATAGATTTTTAAAGATAAAAATAAATTAGTGAAAATGATTTAAGAGGAGGAGTAAATGCTATTAAGTAAAGATATTTATGAAGCGAAAAAAAGAATAGAGGATTATATTATTCGAACACCATTATTAAGAGTACAAGCTTTGGATAAAATATTTGGTTGTGAAGTGTATATTAAGCCGGAAAATTTGCAGTATACTGGATCATTTAAATTAAGAGGGGCTACTAATAGATTGTTAGTGTTAAATGAAAATGAAAGAAAAAAAGGTGTTGTTTGTGCTTCTAGCGGAAATCATGCTCAAGGAGTAGCATGTGCTGCTTCAAGATTAGATATAGATGCAGTTATTGTTATGCCAACAGATTGTAATTTAGTGAAACTTGATGGTGTTAAAAAGTTTGGAGCAACTGCTCTTTTAGAGGGAACTTTATCAAGTGAACGAGAAAATAAAGCTTTAGAATTAGTTGAAAAAGAGTCAAGAGTTTTAATTCATCCTTATGATGATGACTATGTTCGTGCAGGGCAAGGTACTATTGGTATTGAAATTTTAGAAGATGAAATAAATATGGATGTTATTGTTGTTCCAATTGGAGGCGGAGGTTTAATTTCAGGCATTTCTACTATAGCAAAAGAAATAAAACCAAGCATTAAAATTGTTGGAGTGGAACCTGAAGGTGCTGCTAGATATGGTGTTAGCAGAAAAGAAAATAAACCTATGTGGCTTGATTCTGTTAATACAATTGCAGATGGTACTCGAACAGATTATGCTAATGAAACAAGTTATAAGATTATTGAAAAACTAGTAGATGAATTAGTTGCAGTAAGTGATAATAGTATTAAAAAAGCAATGCTCGAATGTGTTTCTACAGTCAAAATAGTTGCAGAACCTTCTTCAGTTATGGGAATTGCTGCAGCATTTGATAAAAAATTAGATGTAAAATACGAAGATAAAGTATGTTTTGTTATAACTGGTGGAAATAATGATGTTTCGTTTTTAGCAGATGTTTTAATGAATGGTACTAAAAAAGATGAGAGAGAGGATTAAAATGTTAATTAATGATATAATGAAAGAGAAAAATATTACTTTACCTCCATTTAATAAACCAGCGGCAAATTATTCGCCAGCAATTAAAAGTGGGAAATTAGTTTTTACTGCAGGTCAAACACCTAAATATGATGGAGTTTTAAAGTATAAAGGAAAAGTTAGTAATAGCAATTTTGAGGATGGGATAAAAGCAGCAGAGTTATGTGCTTTGAATTGTTTAAGTGTTATAAATAAATACATTGATGGGCTTGAAAATATTGTGAAAATTGTAAAAGTGAGTGGATTTGTTAATGCAGAAACAAATTTTATTAATCATGCAAAAGTGTTAGATGGTGCAACAAATATCTTAAGTGAAATATTTGGTGATAATGGTTTACCAGCTCGCACTGCAATTGGTGTAGATTCTCTTCCAGGAGATGCAATGGTTGAGATTGAAATGATTGTTGAAATTTTATGATATAGTGTAAAAATTTAAATGATTTATGCTAAGGGTGGTAATATGAAGAAAAAATATTTTGGAAAATATGTTTTTTTAAGTTTCATTATTATACTTACCATTTATATTGTTAGTGCAATTGTAAATGTGAAATTATTTAATAATGGAGATTTTTGGCAGCAAATATTTTATTTTGATTTCAATAAGCCTATTGGATATATTAAATTAATAATGTCAATTATGATTATTGTATTTGGTATATTTATTGAATATATAGTTAACGAAAAAAAGAAATTAGAAATGGAATTAAATATAAAAAATCAGAGATATGAATTAGCGATGGATGCAGGAAATCATGCGGTTTGGGAGATTGATATTAAAAACGATAAAATTTACTATAGTCCAATGTATTATAAAATGTTGGGTTACGAGTATAATGAGTTTCCAATGAATAGAACTGTATTCGATAGATTAATGCATCCAGATGATAAAAAGGAGATTCTTCCAAAAATACTTGAGTATTTGAATAATGCTTCACCATATGAAGAGGAATTTAGATTAAAATGTAAAGATGGAAGCTGGAAATGGATTTTAGGACGTTCAAGAGGTTATATTAAAAATAAAGATGGAATTGTAGAAAAAATTATTGGGACTCATTCTGATATTTCAGTTTTAAAAAAGGAACAGTTAAAAGTTATAGAAAATAAAGAAAAATATCAATTATTATTTGAAAATATGGTTTCAGGATTTAGCTTATGTGAAATGATTTATGATAATAAAGACTTAATTGATCATACTTTTATTGAAGTTAATTCAAAATTTGAGGAAATAATGGGTATAAGTAAATCAAAATTAATTGG
>JAUCFZ010000179.1 GCA_030377915.1 Clostridiaceae bacterium HSG29 | reverse complement strand
TTTATTATATTGAATATCGTCATTTACTTTTAATAAATAATCTCTATCGATTTCTTCATTATTAATATTGAAATAATATTCATCAATATCCACATTTGCAATATCACATAAATCACTTAAAGTTCTTATTTTATTAAGAATAACTTTATCGTTTTCTTTAATAATATAATCAGTACTTACAATTTTACCATTTACTTTAAAATCATTAATCATTTCATAATGAATTCCATTCAATTTAACATATTCAGATAAATCTAAATAATCAAGAATTTTTACTTTTTTACCTTCACTCACAGTTGCTTCTTCAATATATATACTATCCATGTTTTTTATTTTAGAATCTAAACTAGCAATTGCGCCGTTAATATATATCTTTGCTGACTCACCATATTCACCATAAATATATTTCTTCACGCCATCAACTTTAAATGTTATTTTTTTACCTCTTTGTGCCAGTAATTTTCTAGCGCTATACCCAACTAAAATTAATGCATGTGAAACAGAAAGTCTTTTAGAATTGAATATTCTAATTTTTTTTCCATTTACAGAAACCTGCAAGAAATCTTTTTCTTTTTCCATTAAACCGTTAAATCCAATTCCAATAGGAGTAATATATTCAGGCCCTTTTAAAGGATTATTACCAAAATCTAAATTAGTTATTGATTCTACACCTTTTATTACCACTCTTTCATTTTGTATTTCTAATTTTTCAGAAATTTTCTCAGTAAATCCTGGCACTTGACAACCACCATCAATACAAAATACAGCGCTTGGTTTTCTACCATTTTTATCGATTATTTCCATTGTTATTTTATCACTTAAATCCTCTAAAGTTTCATCTAAAATATTCAAAACTTCTTCTTTAGATTTTTTATGTTTAATTCCAACTATATCTTCAAATTCAACTTCATCATTATTTAATAAATCAGTTTTTAATTTTTCAGCAACTGAAAAATCTAAAAGATATTCCATTACAAGTTTTTCAGTAATTGCATCTCCTGCTTTTGCAACCATTCCATATGAAATTATAGATCCACCTTTTGTAAGTGCAATATCTGATGTTCCTGCTCCCACATCTACTAGCGCAAGATTAAGCATCCTCAATTTCTCAGGAATTGCAACATTTATAGCTGCTATTGGCTCTAAAGTTAAATTCGCAACTTCAAGTCCAGCTTTATCTATTACAGTATAAAGACTATCTACTACAATGTGCGGTAAAAAAGTAGCAATTATATCAACTTTAAGCGATGATCCGCGATGATCAATAGGTGATTTAATTAAACTTCCATCCAAATAATACATTTTAGCAGAATAACCTACACAATAATATCGTGTTTTAATATCAAATTCTTTATCAAGTTCTTCTTGTGCATGTTGAATTCCTTCCATTTCAATATTGTCAAGAAGGTTACTATCAATAAGTTTTGTATTATCAATTTCTCTTGAAACTGTTACTTCCTTGGTTTTTAATGCTCTACCTGCAGCTGCAATCGCAACTTCCTGAAGTTTCATATCATTCCTTAATTCAAGAGTTTCAACAACTTTTTTCACTACTTTAACAACACGATTAATATCGTGAATTTGTCCATCATACATTGCTCTTTCTGGATGTTCTATCATTTCAAAATCAACAACTGAAAAAACATCATTGTCTATTTTCCCAATCATTCCAACTACATTTCTCGTGCCAATATCTAATGAAAACATATATTTCCCAGGTAAAGAATTAATTTTTGTCATTTTTATCACCTTTACTATAATATAAACATATATCTTTTAAATTGCATATTTCACATTTAGGATTTCTTGCTTTGCATAAATCTCTGCCATGAAAAATCAATAGATGATGAAGCCTAATCCATTTATCTTTTTCATACCTTTCAGTTAACATTTTTTCAGTTTCTCCAACTGTTTTTGCATCTACAAGTCCAATTCTATTTGAAACTCTAAATACATGGGTATCTACTGGCATTCTAGGTACCCCAAACCCGACGGATAATACAACATTCGTCGTTTTAATACCAACTCCATTTAATTTTAATAATTCAAAATCATTTTTAGGTACTTTTGAATCAAATTCATTTACTAACATTTTACATGATTTTATTATATTTTTCGACTTATTTTCTGCTAAACCACAAGTTTTTATTATTTCTTTCAATTTTTTTTGCCCTAACTCTAAAATATCCTCAGGAGTTTTACAAATTTTAAACAATTCATTTGTAATAATATTTACTCTTTTATCAGTACATTGTGCAGATAAAATCGTTGCTATTAAAAGCTCAAATGTACTTTCATGAATAAGACCACAAAAAGCTTCAGGATACATTTCATCAAGTTTTTCATATACCACAATAATTTCTTTATCACTTATTATATTATGCAAAATATCCACTTCTTTCGCTATCATCAATCATTGCTTTAAGAGCATAAATAAATTCTTCTTCTACAAATACTATTTCAAGACCTGCTTTATAATGCGCTTTATGGTTTTCCACCCAAACCACTCGTGAAATTAAAGTAAATATTTCAGTTTCAATTTCCATTTTAATTTCAACGTGATTGTCAATTCCAATTGGGTTTTTAATGTCAATACACATTCCACCTTCTGAAATGTCTACAAGTGATATTAAAAGAGGGTTTATTTCAATGACATCTATTTGAAATTTTTCAATATTTGCAAATATTTCTTCAGTTGTTTTATACCGTTTATGAGACCTTAATTCATTCATAAAAACCTCCTCAAATCATTATTAATTATTATATTACTATGATATAATAAAATCTTAAGGAGGTAAACAAATGAAT
>JAUCFZ010000178.1 GCA_030377915.1 Clostridiaceae bacterium HSG29 | reverse complement strand
AATGATGATTCTACAATTAAAAATAATAAGATTAATATTAAATCAAATAAAAATGTTGCGAATATGTATAAAAAAAGCATGAAAAATAACCTCGGCAAATAGAGGCCTTATTTTTTTTTGAAATTTATTGTATTTAAAGCAAAAATTAATTTAAGATTTTCTAGTTTTGTATTATAATTATATTAAGATGAAATTAGTAACTATTTGATTGGAGATAAAGGAGGTATGAAATGATAATCGACTTTAAAGAAATGAATGAAGAATATGCAAATATTATTGTAAGCAAAGATTCTATTGGTAATTATGATTGTTATAATATTAATCATGAACCAGAAGATATTGACGATTTATTAGATGATTCAGATGGATATGAATTTTTTGTAAGTTTTATCAATGAAAAAATAATGGGATATATCGAATGCTATTTTGAAAATGAAGTACTTGAAGTAGGGTTAGCTTTATTACCTGAATTCATTTCAGAAGGAGTGGGAACTGATTTTGTGTCACAAGCTGTTGAATATTTAATAGATTATTATGAATATGCAGGCGAAGTAATTAGATCGTTTATTAGTGTTGATGATACAAGAGCTATTGAGGTTATGGAAAGAGTTGGATTTAATAAAATAGATACAACTAAAAAATGGGTTGAAATGGAATTAAATGTTTAATATGAAAGGTTATTATGAGAATAAATAAGTATTTAAGTAAGGCAGGATATTGTTCAAGAAGAGAAGCAGATAAATTAATAGGAAATTGTAGTGTTCGAGTTAACGGAAAAGTTGTTTCTACAGGATATGAAGTTGATAATGAAGATATAGTGATGATAGATGGTAGAATAATTGAATTAACTGAAAACGATGAATATATTATGTTAAATAAACCGAAAGGTATTACCGTTACGACTGCACTCAATGATAAAAGTAATGTAATTGATTTTATTAAGTACGAAAAAAGGGTTTTCCCTGTTGGTAGACTTGATAAAGATTCTGAAGGTTTATTATTGCTAACGGATGATGGTGAAATTGTAAATAAAATTTTGAAATCAAAATATGATCATGAAAAAGAATATGTTGTAACCGTGAATAAAAAAATTAGCAAATCATTTCTGAAAGAAATGGAAGGCGAAGTTGCAATAGATGTTGGAACAACAAAAAAATCAAAAATAAAATTTGTTGATGATCATACTTTCCATATTATTATAACTCAAGGGCTTAATAGACAAATAAGAAAAATGTGTGAAGTTTTTGGATATAAAGTAATTAAGTTAAAGAGAATAAGAATGATTAATATTGAAATTGGTGATTTGAAAATTGGAAAGTGGAGAAAACTTGATAAAAATGAATTAATAGATTTATTTAAAATTATTGGATATGATAAAGATATTTATTAAATGAGATAAAAAAATATTGAAATTTCTTTAGAAGTATTATAATATATGCATAATAAATTAAGGAGTATTTAATATGAATGAAGTAATACTTGCGGTTTCAGCGACTTTTTTAGTATATCTTATTTATAATATTGTTAGTATTTCAATAATAATTATTTCGGTATTTATATTTACTAGAATTGGAAAAAAAGAAAAAGTATAGCGAGGAGATATTATGAAATATTATAAAAAACTTATTGGAGAAAGATTATATTTATCACCTGTGAATTTGGATGATGTTGAGAAATATGCTGAATGGCTAAATGATTTAGAAATTTCTTTATATTTAACAGGAACTTCAGAAGTTTATACAAATAATAAAGAACGCGAAATACTTGAAAGTTTATTGAAAAGTGAGACTGATATTCTATTTGCAATTATAAATAATGATAATGAATTAATTGGCAATATAGGACTTCATCAAATTGATTATAAAAATAGAAAAGCAACTTTTGGGATATTTATTGGAGAGAAAGATTATTGGAATAATGGATATGGTACTGAAGCAATAAAATTACTTTTAAATTATGGTTTTTATTTTTTAAATTTACATAATATCAATTTAGAAGTTTATTCATATAATGAAAGAGCAATTAGCTGTTATAAAAAAATTGGATTTAAAGAAATTGGAAGAAGAAGAGAATCAATAATATTAGGTGGTAAATTCTATGACGAAATTACTATGGATATTCTTTCAAATGAAATAAAAAATGATTTTGACAATATGATTGAAAATTTTCAAATAGTTTAGAAATGAGGTATATATGATTAAATTTTATATTGGAAAGAGTAAAACTGGAAAAAGTTTTAAAATGATGAATGAAATTGCAAATGATGAAAATAAAAATTTAATCTATTTAGTACCAGAACAATTTAATTTGGAAGCTGAGAAACAGTTAATTAATAAAATGAAATTAGAGGGACTTATTAATATTGATGTTTTAAGTTTTAACAGACTTGTTAATAATGTTTTAAAAAGTGTTGGGGATATTAAAAAGATAGAAATTGATGATTTTGGTAAAATAATGATTATTAGAAAAGTTCTTGAAAAAAAGAAAAATGATCTTGAGTTTTATAAAAAAAGCGTTAATAAAAAAGGTCTAATCGATAAATTTAATTCGCTTTTCAAAATGATTAAAGTAAATGGATTAAATGAAAACGATTTTAAAAACATTTTTGAAAGTGAGTCATTAGATATTTCATTAAAGAAAAAATCAAATGATATAGTTAAAATTTATAGTGAATTTAATGGTTTTTTAAGTAATGGATACTTTGATGATGAAGATAAAATGAATTTTGTAATTGAGAAAATTGATGAAACTGGAATACTAGATAATGCATCAATTTGGATAGATGAATTTCATGGATTTAATGAATTACAAATGAAAT
>JAUCFZ010000177.1 GCA_030377915.1 Clostridiaceae bacterium HSG29 | reverse complement strand
AAAACTCTTCGAAGAATAAGTATAAAAAAATTCACTGAAATGGTTTATAATAATCATTTTTCAAAAAACTATTTAGAACTTGAAAAAAGAAAAAAATCATTTGAAACAAAAATTGAATTAGCTTTAAAAAAGTCTAATTTTGTGGAAGCCAAAGCTTTTGTTGGAAAGTTAGGTAGAGTAATTAAGGAACTTAAAAGAGTAAATTAAAATAAAAGAATGAAAAAAATAGATTGATTCTCTTCTAAAGAGTAATGATCTATTTTTTTGTTTTTCTTATCTAATAATGGGTATATTTAAATGTATGATTATAGGAGGAATTTTATGAGAAAAAAAAGTTTGGTTTTATTATTTTTAATTATTTTTTTATCTCAACTATTTATTTTTGGATGTTCTAGCAAAGAAGTATTAGATAATGAAGAAGTTACAGTCGAAAAAGAAGCCGAAAAAGAAGAAGTTATTGCTGAAGATGTTGAGAAGAAAAAAGAAGAGGAAAGGAAAGAAGCTGAAAAAGAAGCCGAAAAAGAAGCTGAAAGAAAAAAACAAGAAGAATTATTGAAAGCTAATATTGTTGATGTTAATAACGTGGTATTAGAATCGGATTATGTTATTAAAATTGAAAAACCATTGGAGTTAAAAGTAAATAACGATGGAGTAAAAATTGGGGATATTCAAGTAGATAATGTAGAGATAGTTATTAATGAAAATACATTTGATGAAGAAATTATAATCAATGTTAGTAATCCTGAAAGTATTCCTGAAATTGAAGAAGATGAAGGAATATTATTAGGAACGCCAATAGCAATAGAAATTAATAGTGAAAATAAAAGGTTAAATGATGAAGTGATTGTAACCTTAAAATTAACAGAAAGTGATTTAGTAGATATTAAACATGGTGATGATATATGGGTATCATATTTTAATGGAGTTAATTGGGATTATATATTGCCAACTGAAGTAAATATTGAAGAAGGATATTTAAAATTTTCAACATATCATTTCTCTTGGTATGCTAAAGTAAAACCAACAAAGGAAGAAAGAATTAAAAAATTTATTAATACAAAATCTACAGCTGATTGGGCTGTTGAAAACGGTGGAAAAGGTACTGATGCAGTATTAGAACAATTAGTTAATGATATTGTTAAGAATAAATTTGGTGTTGTTGATAAAAGTTTTTCTCAAGACGTTATTGAAGGGTTAATGTCACAAAATGATTATACTAAATTACTAGTAAGTTATAATAATAATAAAACTGAAAAAACAAATGATGCTTTTAACTTAGATTTATCAGTAATGGTTGGAAAACAGATTTTTCAATCAGTAGAAAAATTTAAAGGATTAGAAGCGTTTAAAGGAACTCCAATGCATAATGTTTTAGGCGAAGTTGCTGATAAAGCAGGTAAAATAAATACAGGAGTAAATATTTTAAAATTTGCTAGTGAAGGGAAATATGAAGATGCTGCTAAGGAATTTTCAAAAGAATTAATTAGTTCTTTTCCTGTAGGAAAATTTTTACAAACTGGTGCTGCAGTTATTGATAAGCAGATAAATAGATGGAAAAGCGAAGAAATGGAAGCAGCGTATAAAGTATATGTTGAAGGAGCAGATAGTTTAGTTCCGTTTTGGGGTTATCAGGTTGAGAAGGGTAATTTTGAACAGTTATGGTCGCAAATGAGTGGAATACGCGAAAAGATATATTCAGATGCTATTGCTGATTATGCTAAATTTAACAATTTAGGAACAGATGCATATGGTAAACCTAATGTGGATATGTTAGGAGATAGAGTATTAGATAAAATTAGAAGTGATGCAAAAGCAGCAATTGAAGATGATTTTATAAAAAGAAGAGAAAGAGAATCTGAAATTGAAAAAGTGAAAGAAATTAATATGGAATTGATTAAAGAATTTGAAGATGCTAAATTATTTACTAATGTTAGATATGGATATGATACAGATAAAATGTCTATAGAAGATAGAATGAAAGAGTTATTTAAAATTCGTGATAGAATCTTAAATGATGTTAATAAACCATTAGGAATAAAAAGAGGTTCTTTAGGTGAAAATATTACTGTTAAACATGTTGCTATGTTAACTCAATTACTTAAGAATTCAGAAAATGCAGAAGAGAAATATCAAGAACAACTAATAAAATTAGGTTATGTTAAAGAAATTACGTTAAAAGATATTGAAGGGGAATGGTTAAATGTAAATGCATTTGTTAAAAATGCTATAATAACTGAAGAGGTTGAAAAGTTAATTATGACAGGTGTTAGTGATGATGAATCACTCGAGGGTTGTGATGAAGATGTAAATGAAATGGGAGCAGAAATAGTTAAAGGAGTAATAAATGCAATTAAAGAATTAAATGGTAAAACATTACCAACGCATCTTACAATTACAAATATGTCTGAGAATGAGGGAAATATATTAGTAAATATTGCATTTAATGGAGAATTTGAAGAATCTGAATTACCACCATTTATATTTAGTTACAATAATGGAAAATTAACCGCTGAGGATGTAGTAGACCTTGAAGATGATGGAGTTTTGAAATATAAAATTGATCTTAAATTTTCAAAGAAAGAAAAGGAAATGATATGCACAGGAACAATTGATATGACAGTATTTGTTGAAAAAATTGAATTCATTAGATTTAATTTTAAAATTGATGGTAAAAGGGAAATAAAATAATTATAAGAAATGGAGTTATATATGGATCATGTTTACTCGATATTTGCATTTATTGCAGTTATAGTATTTATAACTTCATTTCTAATAGTATGGAGAAAAAAATATTCGTTATTAAGTGGGATTAAATATATAATTAGTGTAATA
>JAUCFZ010000176.1 GCA_030377915.1 Clostridiaceae bacterium HSG29 | reverse complement strand
AAAAATCTTTCAAAATATTTTTACAATTTATATTTATAATTTGAGTTAAATCTATTTTAAATGCTTCAAGAAAATATCTATTTGCATCAATACATACTAAATCATGATTAATAACTAATAAAGGCTCATTAATTTTATCAATCAAAATTTTATGAAATTTATTATAATCATTATTTATATTATTCATTAGAAACTCCTTGTTCAATTATAAATATCCTTGTTTGATTATTAATACCTTTATTATACATGCTTAAACACTTTCTTAATAGAAAATGAGACTTTCGTCTCATTTTACTCTTTAATATGATTTTACACCGTTAATATATTCTTCATCTTCAAGAAGCACAATTTTCATAGCATCATTAATAGTCTCGCAAATATTAAAAACCATATGCAATTTTGAAATTTTAAATAATTCATTAGTTAAAGGATTGTTATTTACTATAACCATTTTATTCTGATTTGAAATAAAATGCTTTGCAGTGTTAATTATTAATCCTAAACCCGTACTATCAATTTGCTCTACTTTCGTTAAATCAATAATATAACCTTCTGCATTATCAATAATAGCCTTTATTTTTTCTTTATAATTTGCTATTTCATCATAAGTTAAGCGCCCATTAATTGATATAATTTGTACTTCTTCATCAATTTTTGATTTTACTATCTCATTTAAGTCTTTCATTATCCCTCCTTCTAACAAATAATATTAGCTCTTATCATCTAAATTCATAACAATATGAACAGTAAAAGAACCATTATCATCCAATTCCCATGAATATTCATCTACAATTTCCTTAATGAAAAATATTCCTCTTCCATTTTCTTCTAAAATTTGTTCTTTGGATATCTTATTATAATCTTTCTTAGTTTCTTTCATTCCTCCAAACATATCCATTACACTAGCTCTGATTTCATTATCATCTTTGATTAAAGTAATTGTAATTGTATTATCAGTTTTTCCATTATCTTTTTCTGCTGCTTGTATTGAATTAATAATTATTTCATGCAATGCAAATTGAAAACGACATGCCAAATCACCATTAAATAATCTCAGCGTTTGCAAAAGAACATCATCAATATATTCTAAATATTGCTTATCTGCCTCTATTTTTAAACATATCTCTTTCATTAGCATCAATCCTCCTTAAACAATAAACTTTTTAGCAGAAGAATATAATTCATCAGCTAAACTATCTAACGTTTCTGCCAAAGCACTAACTTCCTCAATTGATGCATATTGCTCTTCAACCACAGCAGCCACTCGTTCATTTGCATCTGCTGAATTTTGAACACTACTATTAATTTTTTCTAAATCATTTGCTAATTCTAAATTTTGTTTTGATATAGTTTTAAATATTTTTGACACTTCTTTAGTATTAATAGATGTATCATCAACTACTTGCGAAACTTTTTCAAGTGCAGTATTTCCTTTTTCTATAATTTTAACTTGAGCATTTACATTTTCAACATTAGAATCCATTGTATTTACATTTATAGATGTTTCAGCTTGTATATCAGTAATTAACGCAGAAATTTCTGATGCAGCTTCATCTGAAGCTTCCGCAAGTTTTCTTACTTCTTCAGCAACTACAGCAAATCCTTTACCATGCTCGCCAGCTCTTGCAGCTTCAATCGATGCATTAAGTGCAAGTAAATTAGTTTGTTGAGAAATACCAGTAATCATTACAACGATTTCACCTATTTCACCTGTTCTAGCATTCAATTTTTCAATTGAATCTCTAGCAAAATTTATTGCTGTATTTATTTCTCCAAACTGTACATTAGCTTCATCTATTGCATCAATACCATCTTTTGTAATAGATTTTGCTCCATTTGCGATTTCTCTTGTTTTATTAATTTTATCAAGACCATTTCTAAGCAAATCAACATTTACATCCATATTATCATTAATTGCTTGCGAATATTCCACCTGAACAGATGATCCTTCAGCTACAGTATTAGCAGCATCTGCGACTTCTTCAATTGATTTATTTAATTGATTCATTACACTCAAAATGTTTTCAGAAAGTTCACTTGTATTTTTTGCTTTTACTTGAACATCTTTTACAATTAAATGAACTGTTTCTGCATACATATTAAAATAATGTGCCATTTTACCAATTTCATCTTTTGAATTAATTTCAACTCTTTTTCTAAGATCACCATCTCCTTGAGAGATGTTTTCTAATAGCTCTGTAACTTTTTTTATTGGTTTAACAATTGAATTATTACTATATATATATGCAATTAATATTAAAACTAAACCTAAACCTAAAAATCCTAAAATTGTAGTTCTTAAATTCTTTATTTTATTATCATAATTTGTCTGATACATTACTACTATTTCATTAAAATCATTCTTAATTTTTAGTGCATTCGCAGTAACAAATTTAATATCTTCATTATTGCCTTGACCATTCAAAATTTTTGATGATTTT
The DNA here is from genome assembly GCA_030377915.1 of Clostridiaceae bacterium HSG29. Taxonomy (GTDB): domain Bacteria; phylum Bacillota; class Clostridia; order Peptostreptococcales; family Acidaminobacteraceae; genus HSG29. The sequence continues at coordinate 415 of JAUCFZ010000176.1, read as the reverse complement.
TCTACATAACTATCAACAGTTCCCTGAAGCTTATTTAATTTATTTACAATTTCACTATCTCCATTTGGTCCAATCAATAAATCAGAATCACCAACAGATAATGCCTTCATTATTTTACCATATTTTACTAACTCGCTTCCCAGTGTATCTTTGGCAAATTGAATATCAGCAATATCAGAATTATTTTCAAATATTTGTAACGAATAATTGCTAATTAACATAGTTCTCATTCTTTCACTTCCAGATAAATTAATAGCTACGCCATCATCTTTCATTTTATCAAAAGTTTCAAAAGACACAAAACTTAAAATTACAAAAGGTATTACAATCAAAATAAATGACACCAATAATTTTGTTTTTATACTTTTCATTTTCCCTCCCTAATCATTATCTAAAAGTCATAAATCAATATCTT
>JAUCFZ010000175.1 GCA_030377915.1 Clostridiaceae bacterium HSG29 | reverse complement strand
TCATAGATAAGCATTTGTAAATATTACATTTTCGTAATATTAAAGCAAAAAAAATAAAAACATATCTACATAAGAAATAACTTGAATCCTTATATATGTTTTTATCATTTTAATTATTATTATTTCACAATTATCTTTCTTTTTATCTATTATATTAAGATATTCTTGAATATTCTCCATCCCAAAGTATTTTTTTATAATTTTCCTGATCTGTATCACCTTCTGTATTAAAGAATAACACTTTCGAGTTTTTATCAAGTTTTAGTTCATCTTTTAACCATTTTAATTCATCCTTTTGCATTATTTCTACTAATAAGCCAATTCCAATTGATCCCGATTCGCCAGAGATTATTTTCTTATCATCTTTTAGAGGATTTGCCAATACTCTAACACCTTTTGCAGATAAATAATCTGGAGTAGAAATAAAATTATCACTATAATCTTTTAATACATTCCATGCAATTGGATTTGGCTCTCCACATGCAAGTCCAGCCATTATAGTATCCATATCACCAGTTACAAAATGTATCTCTCCATCATTTTTCTTAGCAGTTTTATATATACAATCCGCTTTATTAGGTTCAACTATTGTTGTTATAGGTCTATGTTCTCCATAAACACTAGCAAAAAAACCTTGTATTGATGCAGCAAGCGAACCTACCCCTGCTTGAATAAATATATGAGTTGGTTTTGTATCCCCTAATTGTTCATATGTTTCAAGTGCCATTGTTGTATATCCTTGCATAATCCAAGTAGGAATTTCATTATAACCTTCCCATGCTGTATCTTGAATTAAAACCCAATCATTTTTCTCTGCAATTTCATTTGCATATCCAACCGCTTCATCATAATTCATTTCAGTTATTGTAGCCTCAGATCCTTCCGCTTTAATATTATCAAGTCGATTTTGTGCTGATCCTTTTGGCATATAAACAACTGATTTTTGATTTAATTTATTTGCAGTCCATGCTACTCCTCTACCATGATTTCCATCAGTTGCAGTAACAAATGTAATATCGCCAGTCTTTGCTTTAACATCATCTGAAATCATTTTTTCATAAGATAATTCATCAATATGAACACCAATTTTATCTGCCATATAATTGCCAATTGCATATGAACAGCCAAGTACTTTAAATGCATTTAAATTAAACCTATGTGACTCATCTTTCACAAAAATATTAGAGACTCCAATTTCATCAGCTAAATTTCCTAAAGTAGTTAATGGTGTTTCTTTATATTGATTAAAACTTTTGTGAAATTCTCTCGCTTTTGATGCTATCTCTTTATTTAAAAAATCTAAACTAGCTTTTTTCCCTATTTTCCTATTAAATTTTACACTTTTAATATTATTCATATTTTCTCCTTCGTTTTCTTTTCATTCTATATAGTTTATCTATAATTAAGTATTAGTAATTACAGCTTATATTATTGCAAGTTATATTCCAATAATTTTGAATATCATTTATTTAGCTAAATTTCAATATATCTTTTTTTCTAATTAAAATATCCTAAATAAACAACAAAAAAACAATTCCCATTATAGGAATTATTCCCATTTTAAGAATTGTTTAATTCTAAAGGTTTCATAAAATTTTATAAATATAAATTCCCATTATAGGAATTTTTCTATTTTTCTATAAAGAGTAGATAAACTAACTCCTAGTTTCTTTGCCGCTAGTTTTTTACCTGCTGTATTATCTCCATAAAAACTAATTGCTTTCATTATTTCATTTCGTTCTAAATATTCTAATGTATTTATTGAATTATCATTAAATTCATTATTACTATCTTCTTCAATAATAGATTTTGGTAACATATTCATAGTGATAACTCCATTATCATCAAGCATATTTATTACATATTCTATTGTATTTTCCAGTTCTCTAACATTACCTTTCCAATAATATAATTTAAAAAATTCCATTACTTCACTATCTATTTTTTTAAAATGTTTATTAAAAAGTTCAGTATATCTTTTTATAAACATATATGTTAAATCCTCAATATCATCCACTCTTTCTCTAAGAGGTAATGTCTCTACTGGAATAACATTTAATCTATAATATAGATCTTCTCTAAATTTATTTTCCTCAATAAGTTTTTTTAAATCCTTATTAGTCGCTGCAATGATTCTAGTCTGAATTTTCACTTGTCTATTTGAACCAACACGAGTTATTTCTTTTTCTTGTAATACTCTTAATAATTTTGTTTGCAAATGAATAGGCATATCTCCAATTTCATCTAAAAATAATGTTCCATCACTAGTTATTTCAAATTTACCAATTCTCCCTTGATTTGCACCAGTGAAAGCGCCTTTTACATAACCAAATAATTCACTTTCAAGAAGTGTCTCAGGTATAGCAGCACAATTAATAGCTACAAAATTTTTATCTTTTCTATTACTTGCTTTCCATATTGCCGTTGCAATCATTTCTTTACCAGTACCACTTTCGCCTGTAATAAGAACTGTTGAAGTAGATTTTGCAATTTTCATTATATATTCTTTTAAATCTAATGTTTCTTTTGATTTTCCAATAATATTGTCTACCGCAACCATATTAATATTCGGTATCATATTATATAAATCAGAGTGAACAAATCCCTGTTCTTTAAATACTATAACGCTAGAAAATTCTAAATCATCAATATCTAAATTATATAAATTACCAATAATTACATAATCTTCATCTTCAATTTTTATACTATATTCATTAAGTCCATTTATTGTATCACCAGTAGCTTGTATAAAAAGCCTTTTTTCTAAAACATTATTTGAAATTTTTAATTGTTTTAAAGCAGTATCATTAATATTTTTAATATTTCCTACTTTATTAAGTATAATAACACCTTGTTC
>JAUCFZ010000174.1 GCA_030377915.1 Clostridiaceae bacterium HSG29 | reverse complement strand
TGCTTCAAGAGAACAATGGAATGATGGTTCAAATACATTGGCAATTTCTCCTGGTGAAGTTATTGTTTTAACAGGCAAACGATTTCACAAAATCTGCATATTTATAACAAAAAAAAATACCTTAAAGGTATTTTCTTATAACACATTTACTTCTTCAACAAGTAAATTTTCTTGATTTTCGTTAATTATAAACTCGACATCTTGTGTAAGCACTTCAGAGTAACTAAAAGATGCTGTTCTAGTATTTCCAAAATTTTCGTTAATTTCAACAGTGAAAATATTTCTAAATACATTCATAACAACGCCTGTTCGAGTTTGCATTTTTCTTTTTCCTCTATCAGTTATTAATGAAACTTCTTCACCAATATGTTTCTCAATATATTTCTTTATTTCCATTAGCGACTCTTTATTAGCCAACGAAATCACTCTCCTCTTCAAAGCATATGCTACATTATACCACAACTGCAAATAAAATACAAATATACATCGAATATAAAGAACTTAAGATTTATTTAGTTTTAAGTTGTAGAATCAATTTTAATATTAAATAATAAATATAAAATTATCATCATTATAATACTAATCATTTCCATATTATACCACCTGTCATTCGCCTTTATTCCATTATAAACTGAAACAATGAATTTTAAAAGAATGAAATACAATTGTAAACTTGTAATATAGTTGTCATAAACAAAGCTAGTAGCATAATTATTTGATTAGTTCATATGATAGATTTATTGCATATTTACTTATGATACGGCTCATTATTTATAATTTTAAAAGCTCTATATATTTGTTCTACTAAAATTACTTTCATTAATTTATGAGGAAATGTCATTTTTGAAAAACAAATTTTATAATCTGCTCTTTTTAAAACTTTTCCACTTAATCCATGCGAACCACCAATAATAAATGTAATATTTGATTTTCCTGTAACTCTTAAATTTTGAATTTTATCAGAGAATTTTTCAGAAGTAAGTTCTGTTCCTTTTAAATCAAGTGCAATTACATATTCTCTTTCAGAAATTCTATCAAGTATTCTTCTACCTTCATCTTCTTTAACATTAAGAATATCTTTTTCACTCATTTCCTGAGTCGTATGCCCTTGTTTTAATGAAATAAACTCCATTTTAGTATATCTACTTAATCTTTTAACATATTCATCTATTGCACTTAAAAAATATTTTTCCTTTACTTTTCCAGCACTTATTATTGTTATCTTTATTTTAATCACTCCTTGCTAAATATCAAATAACTTAGTTGTATCCTCACGATATGTCATATATAAATCTACATCTTCTCCAACTTCTATATTAGAATCTTTTAATATCGTTTTTACAGTTTCATATGCAAGTTCAGGGAAATTATTTTCTTTACTTAAATGCGCTAAAAGTATATTTTTAACTCTACCATATCTAATTACTTCTTTAGCAACTCTTCCGGCTTCATCATTTGAAAGATGTCCTTCCATGCTTAAAACTCTTCTTTTTAAATAATATGGATATCTTCCAGATTTAAGCATTTCAACATCATGATTCGATTCAATAAACAATAAATCTGCATCCTTTATTTTTTCAATTACTTGATTAGGTGCATGACCTAAATCTGTAGCAAGTGATATTTTTTTATCTTCATACTCAAAAACAAAACCAACCGGATCATTAGCATCATGTGATATTGAATATGGTTTTATTCTAATACCACCAAGTTTAAAACATTCATCATTTTTTATAATATGAACCATTTCAATATTAATCTTTCCTATTTTATTTTTCATACCTTCCCATGTCTTTTCATTAACATATAATGGAAGTTTGTATCTACGCATTAAAACACCCACACCACTTATATGATCGCTATGTTCATGAGTAACTAAAAGAGCTTGAATTTTTTCAAAGCTCCTATCTATTTTTTTTAATGCATTTTCAATATATTTCCCACTCATTCCTGCATCTACTAATAATGCAAATTCATTTGTTGCAATATATTGTGAATTACCTTTACTTCCACTTGCAAGTGAACAAAATTCAAATTTCATATTTCTCCTTTTTAATTCTTTATTGCTTCTATATATATTTCATTTCCGTTATCTAAATAAAATTTATAATATGGAAATGCTTCTCCCGATTGAATGTTTTGAATAAAAATATCATTTTCAAGAACATAACCTAATTCAATATCTTTAACAACAATATCAGTTTTTCCTTTCAACTTACTTTCAAATTTATAAAGAGCATTTTCAAATGAAATAATATTGTTCTTACCAGTATCAACAACATTGTGATTTAGCCATTTTCTCTCAAAATTCACTATTCTATCATTAAATATTTCTAATGTCATATATGATTTTTCAATAAATCTATTATCAACCACTTTTCTATAATTCAAAACAATATAATCATTTATAAGCTTTGATTCAACAAGTTTAACACTATCCTCAAGAAATCCTACAGATTCAATAAATTCATTAGCAATAAAAATGCTTTCATCTATAGTAGTTTTATTTTCACCTAAAGATACTCCTCTTTTATTAAACGTTAATGTATTATCCTCAGTAATATCAAAATAATAATCTTTATTTAAATATACTTCATTACTTTTCATATAACTATTGCCCAAAAATCTTCTAGCAATACTTTCTTTATTATATTCATTATAATCAACATATATTCTTTTTAAATCATTTGGAAATTCATAATCTTTTTTTTCAAATAATATACCTTTTGCTTCTAATATTTTTATTAACTCATCGCTTAAATTATCTTTATTATTATCATTATTCTTTAAAAATACAACAATTAAAAATATATTCATAAAAACAAGAGCTAAAATAAGTATTGTTTTAGTTTTTCTCCAATCCATT
>JAUCFZ010000017.1 GCA_030377915.1 Clostridiaceae bacterium HSG29 | reverse complement strand
CCGAAACCAATTAATTGGTAACGGATAATGGGTATGTGGACTACCCCTAGTGTATAAGGGTTGCCTGTATTAACAGGTGCAAAAACTTAATTACCAAACTACACTTAAATCAAGCTAGTACTATACTACTACAACGTATACGAAGTCTTGAAAAGAAGCTCCATCCAAATATCTTATTTGGGTGGTGAGGTTCACGAGGTACAGAAATAAATGTTATAAAAAGAATAGTTTATACTTTAAAATTTTGTCTAAAAATAGTATAATGTATACAGTATATTATTTAGGAGGAGATTATGGCGTTTTTAGACAATGTTCAAGAATTGGCAAAACAAGATTTAAGAAAAATTGTATTACCAGAGAGTAATGATCCAAGAGTGCAAAAAGCAACTGAGGAAATCTTAGAAAAAGGTTTAGCTAAAGTGGTATTAGTTGGAAACGAAAAAGAATTAATGAATAGTTCTGAGTATGATTTAACTGGAGCAGAATTTATTGATCCAGCTAGTTTTTCAAAATTAGATAATTATATTGATGAATTAGTTGAAATTAGAAAGAAAAAAGGATTAACAAAAGAACAAGCAAAAGAATTGTTAATGAATCCACTTTATTTTGGGTGTATGCTTGTTAAACAAGGCGATGCAGACGGAATGGTTGGCGGAGCAGCAAATTCAACTGCTGACATGCTAAGACCTGCATTACAAGTAATTGGAACAGCAAAAGGTGTTTCTGTAGTATCTTCAGCATTTTTAATGGAAGTTCCAAATTGTGAATATGGAGCAAACGGAATGTTTATTTTTGCAGATGTTGCATTAAATCCAAATCCAAATGCAGAGCAATTAGCTCATATTGCAAAAAGTTCTGCAGTAACTTTTGAATCATTAGTTCATGAAGAAGCTGTTGTTGCAATGCTGTCATTTTCAACAAGAAGTAGCGCAAATCACCCAGATGTTGACAAAATGATTGATGCTACAAAAAAAGCTAAAGAAATTTATCCTGAATTAAAAATAGATGGCGAAATGCAATTGGATGCTGCAATTGTACCTGCTATTGGTAATAAAAAAGCACCAGATAGTGATGTTGCTGGAAAAGCAAATGTATTAGTATTCCCAGATTTAGATGCTGGAAATATTGGATATAAATTAGTTCAAAGATTAGCAAAAGCTAATGCTTTTGGACCTTTTACACAAGGTTTAGCAAAACCAGTAAATGATTTATCTAGAGGTTGTTCTGCAGATGATATTGTTGGAACAGTTGCAATAACTGCATTACAAGCACAAAATAGTTAAAAATATAGCCGCACAATAGTGCGGCTATTTTAATTAATTAATTCAGAAAATTCGTTTTCCATTGTCTTTAGCATTTCATTTAGCTCTATTTCATTTTTTAAATATGAGGTAGTATTTTTTATAAAGATATCACTAAAATATCTATAATTAGCAATAAATGCTCGATGATGTGAATTTCCAAATAATTCGACATTTTTTTTGATAAAAGGCATTGCTTCTATAATATCTGCATCAAAATATTGATCAATTATTACCGGAAGATAAGTTTTTTCAATTGCTATTTTTTTTGTGTTTTTGTAATTAGTAAAAAATTTAATAAATTTAATGCTTTCCTCTTTATGTTTAGATTTATTTGCCATCATTAATTGCCAACCACCTAATACGCCTGAGTTTTTTCCGTTAATAGAACCATATGGTAAATAACTGATTCCTACTTTATCTTTAACGATAGATAGTTTATTATTTGAAATTTCATTCCAACCTGCAGGCCAATCTCGCATAAAAAGCAAATTTCCTTTAATAAATTCTTTTCTTAAATCACCACTGTAAAAATCAAGAATATCTGGATGTGTTATGCCGTTATCTACTAATGATTTTATTTTTTTAAAAGCTTCAATATTTTCCTTTGTGTTAACAATTTGCTTATTTTTAATGGAATTTACATCAAAATTTACATTTCCACCAAATGTCCATAAAAGTTCTTGCATATTGCAGCTCATACCTTCATAATTTTTCCACGAGCCAGCATATCCGTAAATATCCTCAGATTTAGAAATAATTTTATAAGATTTTATTAATTCATCAAATGTTTCGGGCACCTTTTGATTATACTTTTGCAATAAATCTTTTCTATAATATAATATTCCTGTATCAGTTCTATAAGGGATTCCATATAATTGATTGTTAATAATGTTACCATTTATAGCAGATTTTAAAAACCCACCTAATTCATCTGTGGAGAAATAATAATCTAATGGAGAAATAAGATTGTTTGCTGCTAAATCATAAACCCAAATTATATCTGCATCAATTATATCTACTTGAGTAGAAGTATCAATTAAAGAATTTTTTATTAATGACAACCTATTTTCATATGCAGGGATAATTATTTTTTCAATAGTAATATTTTCATTTTGTTTTTCAAAGTCAATAATAATATTATCAATTGATTCTTCATCATGTGTATAGAAACTTAAAACAATTTGCTTATTGTTTTTTTTATATAAAAGAAATACAGTTGAAATAATTAGCAAAATCCCAATAAGAGTGAATATAACAATTCTATTCTTCATAATTTTCACCTCGTGGTAAAACCGGTTTGTTAAGTAACGGAGTTGATAAAATCATTGATGATTTAGTTGTTCCGATTTTTTGAATTTTTTCTAGTAATTCTTCAAGCTCTTGTGTGTTTTGGGCAAGAACTTTAATAGTCATACTATCATTTCCCGTAATTCTAATACATTCTACAATTGAAGGTTCATCATTAACAAGTTTTTTAAAAGCATTTATTTTAGATGGATGTAGTTTAACACTTGTATAGGTTTTTACAATAAGACCTAGAGCTTCTGGATTAACAATTGCTCTATAACCTGTAATTATATTTTTCTCTTCAAGTTTTTTAACTCTTTCTGATACTGCAGGTGAAGTAAGATTCACTTTTTTTCCAAGTTCTTTCATTGAAATTCTACCATGTTGCTGTAATATTTTTAAAATTAAAATATCAGTATTGTCCATAAGTCTCCTCCTAATTAAATAAGGTAAATAGCAATAATAATTACTAAATTTAACTATATATATAATATCATTTAATAAAATATATGTACATAAGAAATGATGAGTGTTAAAATGATTTTAATAGGGGGAGATAAAATGGCGAAGGTAAAAATAACTGAAACAATATTAAGAGATGCGCATCAATCATTAATAGCAACAAGATTATCAACAGATGAAATGATGCCTATAATTGAAAAATTGGACAATGCAGGATATTATGCTTTAGAAATGTGGGGTGGAGCTACTTTTGATGCATCATTGAGATTTTTAAAAGAAAGTCCATGGGAAAGATTGAGATTAATAAAGTCAAAAGTAAAAAATACAAAATTGCAGATGCTTTTACGTGGACAAAATATTTTAGGTTATAGAAATTATCCTGATGAAGTTGTTACAGCTTTTGTAAAAAAATCAGTTGAAAATGGAATAGATATAGTTAGAATTTTTGATGCATTGAATGATGTAAGAAACATGGAATTAGCTATAAAAGTTACAAAGGAAGCGGGAGCTCATGCACAAGGAAGTATTTCTTATACTACATCACCTGTTCATACTATTGAAAGATATGTTGAATTAGCAAAAGAAATTGAGAAAATGGGAGCAGATTCAATTTGCATAAAAGATATGGCAGGTTTGTTAAAACCTTATGTTGCAAAAGAATTAGTAACTGCTTTAAAAAAAGAAATCAAAGTTCCTATTGAACTTCATTCACATTCAACAAGCGGTTTAGCAAGCATGGCATATGTAAAAGCAATTGAAGCAGGAGTAGATATAGTAGATACTGCAATATCACCTTTTTCGCTAGGTACATCACAACCACCTACTGAATCAATTGTAGCTACTTTGCAAGGAACTGAATATGATACTGGTCTTGATCTTGAAACACTTGATGAGATTGCTGAGTATTTTAATCCAATTAAGGAAAAAAGCTTAAAAAGCGGCTTATTAAATACAAAAGTAATGGGTGTAAATATTAACACTTTGATTTATCAAATACCAGGTGGTATGTTATCGAATCTTGTTTCGCAACTAGAGCAGCAAAATGCTTTAGATAAGCTTGATGATGTACTTAAAGAAGTTCCACGAGTTAGAAAAGATTTAGGTTATCCGCCACTCGTAACTCCAACAAGTCAGATTGTAGGAACTCAGGCAGTACTTAATGTAATGTCTGGAACTAGATATAAAATGATTCCAAATGAAGTTAAGCAGTATGTAAAAGGGATGTACGGTAAACCGACTGTTCCAATAGAAGAAGATTTTGTAAAAAAAGTTATTGGTGAAGAAGAGGTTATTACATGTAGACCAGCAGATTTATTAGAACCTGTTCTTGATAAAAACAGAAAAGAAATTGCTAAATATATTATGGATGAAGAAGATGTACTGTCATATACTTTATTCCCTAAACCAGCACTTGATTATTTTAAATATAGAGAAGCAAAATTAAATAAAATTGATGAATCATTACTTAATGAAGAAGATGTAGTATATCCAATTTAAATTGATTATACTACATCAAAGAGCAATACGTGTGGCTGATTTAATTACAAATAAAATATTGTTAGTAGACCTAGCGAAAAAATACAAAGTGTTTTGGCGACAATAGATTGATTATACTAAATCAAAGAGTAATACGTGTGGCTAACATAATATGAAATTTATCTAACCTCAGTGTGAAAAATCACTGGGGTTTTAATTACTTGATTTTATCTGATATTTTTTGTAAAATGAATATATGTTAGATATAGGAGGAATTTATGGCAAAAGTTCAGATGACTGAAGAAGAATTTATTAATAATTGGGAATTAACAAGAAAGAATGGATTTCTAAGATTTATAGCTATTCAAGGCGGCTTAAGTTGGGGATTATTTTCAGGTATTATATACATGGCTTTAATATTGATTTTTGGTCTTTTTATGGATATACCTTCAAGTGATTTAATATTTTCAAATAAAGTATTTCAAATGTTATTATTCATAATATTTGGTGTACTATTAGGTGTTTTTATGTGGTTTAGAAATGAAAAAAAATATTTAAAAAGAAAACCATATAATAAAAAAAGATAAAAATGTACCCTGTCAGTTTCACTTTGTAAATGTGTACTTAGATAGGGTACTTTTAATTATAAAATGAATAAAAATGAGTATTTATGACGTTAAAGGGGTATTATTAATATGGTTATTTCAAATGCTTTAGGATTGTCAAAAGAATATATGGATAAAAAAATGAAAAAGGCTTTAGTTGTAGTTGATGCAACTATGGGTAATGGTTTTGATACTTGCTATTTAAGAAGCAAATTAGATTCAAAAGGTTTTTTGTATGCATTTGATATTCAAAAAACTGCAATTGAAAACACTAAAAAAAGATTGATTGAAAAGAATATTTATTCAAATGTATTGCTTATCAATGACAGTCATGCAGAATTTAAAAAATACATAGATAAAGATGTGGATTTAATAATATATAATTTGGGTTATCTTCCAAAAGGAGATAAAAATATTAGCACTTCATCTGAGTCAACCTTAATTAGTATTAAAAGCGGCATGGATATTTTAAATTATGAAGGTTTAATTATTGTAACAATTTATCCAGGTCATTTAGAAGGTAAAAAGGAATTTGATGTAATTTCAGAGTTTCTGAAAACTGTTGATCAAAAGAAATTTGAGATTATGAAAATGGAATTTTATAACCATATAAATAATCCGCCAGTACTATTTATTATTGAAAGGAAGAATTGATTATGAATAAAAAAATATTTTGCTTATTAATTATTTTTATGATTGTTATTTCTGGATGCTCAAGCGAAAAAGTTATTGAAAATACAAGTCCAATGAAGAGAGTTAAAGTACAGGATGTTGTTGTAGAAGAACATGATATTTTTATTGAGTATAACGGCATAGTAGTTTCAGATGAAATTACAAAATTAGCATTTAAATATAGTGGTAAGATTGCTGAAGTTATGGTGAATGAGAATGAAAAAGTTGAAGAAAACCAGCTTCTAATGACTTTAGATACAAACGATATTATCGAAAGTTTAAATGCAAATAAAAAAGATTTTGAATTAGCTAATAGTGAATATGCAAAAGCGGTTAATAGTTTTAATTATATTGATGATAAATACAAAAAAATGAAATTACTTTTTAATGAAGGTAGTATTTCAAAAAATGATTTGGATGATATGAACCTTCAATATGATATTGCTAAAAGTAATTTACAGCTTAGTAAAAGTAATATTGATAAAGCAAATATTGGAATTACAAGTTTAAATAAAACAATTGAGGATTATAATTTATATTCAAATATAAAAGGTGAGATAATTAGTATTCTTGCAAAAAAAGGTGAAATGATTCAAGCTGGATATCCTGTAGTTATAATAAATGAAAATATAAAAAAAGTAAGTTTTGGAGTAACTCAAGAAGATTATAATAAATTAAAAATTAATGATGAAATTGATGTATATTTTAATGATAAAATAGCAAGTGCTAAAATAGTTGAAATTTCAAATTTGCCTGATAATGAATCTAGAACCTATGAAATTAAAGCTCAGATGGAAGGAATTAATATTCCACTTAATTCAATAGTGAAAATTAAATTTTCAAATGAAAAAGTAATAGGCGCTTTAATTCCGATTGATACTATTGTATCTGGTGTGACTGATTTTGTTTTTGTAATAGAAAATGGAAAATCTAAAATGAAAGATATTGAAATATTAAATATAGTAAATAATAATGTAATTGTATCAGGAATTGAAAACGGAGAAAAATTAGTAATAAAAGGAATGAAAGGTTTAAAAAAGGATCAGGAAGTAAAAATTCTAAGGTGATATTATGAAAAAAATAATTGAAATAGCAATTGTAAATAAAAAAATTACATTGGTCGTACTTGCGATTTTACTTCTTTTTGGTGCTTATAGTTATTATATTATGCCAAGGCAAGAATTTCCTGAGATTAATGCGCCTGTAGCCATAGTTACAGTTAAGTATCCCGGTGCGTCACCTGAGGATATTGAAAATCTTGTAACTAAAAAGGTTGAAGAAAAGCTTGAAGAATTAGATGGATATGATTATTCATATTCGTTTTCACAAAATAATGTTTCTATTGCAATAGTACGACTTACAATTGATGTAGATATTGATAAATCATGGGCTTCATTGAGGCAGAAAATGAATGATCTTCAAAGTAAACTTCCAAAACAATGTGAAGATATTGATGTTAATACGGATGTTGTAAAAACAGCAGGAATTATTATTAGTATGTCAGGCGAAAATTATTCGTATGAGCAACTTGAAGAATATGCTGACGAATTGGAAAAGAAATTAAGTGGTATAGATGGGATTTCAAATTTTGACCTTATTGGAAAACAAGAAAAAGAAATAAATATTGAAATTGATTATAAGAAATTAAATGAATTTAATTTATCAATTAACGATATTATGAATTTAATAGAAATCAATAATGTAGAGATTCCAAGTGGTTCAATAAAAAATGATAATAGCTCTATAATAGTTAAAACAGAGGGTTCTTATGATTCAATTGAAGAAATAAAAAATTTGGTAATTGCTGTGTCAAGTGAAAATGGATCGATTGCAAAATTAAGAGATATTGCAGAAATAAAATATAAAACTGAGGATTCAAATTTTAAAATAAAACATAATGGAGCTAATTCAGTTTTACTTGTAGGTTATTTTAAGGAAAATAGAAATATTGTTTTAATTGGTGATGAAGTTATGAAAATAATTGATGATTTTCATAATAGTATGCCATCAGATGTTGAATTTTCAAAAATTTCTTTTCAACCAAAGAATATTGAAAGAGGGATAAGCTCTTTTAGTAAAAATCTTTTACAAGGAATATTATTTGTAATTTTAGTAGTTTTAATAGGTATGGGAGTTAGAAATGCAATTATAGTATCTTTTGCAATACCAGCAACAATATTGATTACATTTATTATGATGAATGGTCTTTCAATAAAACTTCACCAGATTTCAATTGCATCTTTAATTGTAGCATTAGGTATGCTTGTGGATAATGCAATTGTAATTAATGATTCAATTCAAGTAAAAATTGATAATGGTATAGATAAGCTTAAAGCGTGTGTTGATGGAACATATGAAGTTGCAATTCCTGTATTCACTTCAACTTTAACTACTATTGCAGCTTTTTCACCGCTTTTAGTATTACCTTCAATTGCAGGAGAATATATTAAATCATTACCAAGTATTATTATGATATCTTTATTGATCTCATATTTAATAGCAATATTTATTACTCCAACAATATCATATATTTTTTTAAAGGAAAATAAAGTTAGAGTTAAAAAAGCAAGAATAAGAAAAGCATTTGATAATATGCTTGAGTATACTATGAAACATAGAAAAACAATGTTTTTTTTAATAATAGTATTGATTATTTTTACTGTTAATATAGGTATGAAACTAGGACTTCAATTTTTCCCATATGCTGATACAAATTTAGTATATATTGATATTAAAAATGATGAAAGTGGGAATATTGATTCAACTGAGGATATTTCTAAAGAAGTGGAAAACATTTTGAAAAAAGAGGATAGTGTTATTCAGTATACAACAGCTATTGGAAATGGACTTCCGAAATTTTATAATACAATGCCGCTTCCTTCACCATCCGATAGTTATTCGCAAATAGTTGTAAAAATAGATAAAGATAAAACAATGGAAGAAAAATCAGATGATGGATTTTCGGAATATATTATGAAACTTCAGAAAAAAATTGATGAAAAAATAGTAAATGGTAGCGTAGTTATAAATAGGATAGAGCAAGCCGAACCAATTGGGCATCCGGTTAGAATACGTATTCTAGGAGATGATTTATCTGAAATTAAATTAGTATCAGAAAATGTAAAGGAAAAATTAAATGAAATTGATGGTACTAAAAATGTTGGTGACGATTTTTCAGAAAAATATTATAAACTAATGGTAGATATTGATAACGATATGGCTAATTTTTTAGGTGTTTCAAAATATGATATTCAAAATGAAATTTCTCTTGCACTTTTTGGAAGAAGTAATACTGTATTTAGAAATGATTCAAATGAATATGACATTAAAATTATTAGTAATATTGAAACAAAAGAAGATTTAGAAAATCTTATGATAAAATCAAGTATTACTGGTAATAAAATACTTTTAAAGAATATTGCAAAAGTTAAATTAATTTCTGAATATCCTGAAATAGCAAAATATAATTCAGAAAAATCAATTTTAGTTTATTCGGATGTTAATCCAGGTTATTCATCAGTAGATATTGAAAGAAAACTAAAAAAACAATTAGAAGAGATAGAAATAATTGGAGATATAAGATTTGTTTTTGATGGTGAAAGAGAAAAAATATTAGAAAATTTTGGAAATGTTACAACATCAGCAATATTTGCAGTAATTTTAGTGTTTTTAATTTTACTGTTTCAATTTAAAAGCTATATTAGAACTTTGGTCATACTATTTACAATTCCACTTTCAACAATAGGTTCAATACTTGGGCTTTATATTTTTAAGCAAAATTTATCGTTTCTTGCAATGCTTGGTGTTGTAAGTTTATTGGGAATAGTAGTGAATAATGCAATTGTACTTGTTGATTATATTGATTCTGAAAGGAAAAATGGGAGAAGTATTTATGATGCATGTTTAAATGCGGTAGATAAACGATTTAGACCTATTATTTTAACAACTGCAACAACAATTATCGGTCTTACTCCTTTAATTTATACACGAAGTGTGATGTTTACGCCTTTAGCAGTAGCTTTAATGTCAGGATTATTAGTTTCAACTTTATTAACTTTAGTAGTAATACCTACTGTTTATTATCAAACACTTAAACATGAGTGTAAGGAAAGTAAATTTGATGATTTAAAAAATCGTTTAAATTCATTTAAATAGCTTTATAAATTTAACTATATATGATATTTTAAATATATAAATTAAAAATTCAGAAAGGATTTTCAAAATGAACAATGATATTAAGGAAATACTATTTACGAAAAATGAAATTGATAAAATGGTTGTAAAAATTGGCAAGCAGATATCAGACGATTATAAAGGGAAAGATTTAATGCTTGTTTGTGTATTAAAAGGCGCAAATATGTTTATGAGTGATTTGATGAAAGCTATTGATATTCCTGTGGAGATAGATTTTATTTCAGCTTCAAGTTATGGACATTCAACTATTAGTAGTGGTGTTGTCAAATTTTTAAAAGATGTTGATTCAAGTGTCGAAAATAAACATATAATATTAGTTGAGGATTTAGTAGATACAGGGCTTACTTTAAAATATTTACTTAAAAACTTTAGAAATAGAGATGCTGTTTCAGTCGAAGCTTGTACACTTCTTGATAAACCTGAAAGAAGAACAGCTGATGTATTAGTTAAATATAAAGGATTTAATATTCCAGATGAATTTATAGTTGGATATGGTATCGATTATGCAGAAAAGTATAGAAATTTACCTTATATTGCGACTTTAAAACCTGAGGTATATGGAGAATAGATATGAAAATACTTGCTTTGTTTGGATCTCCAAAATTAAAGGGTAATACAAATAAAATTCTTGAAATGATAACAGATGAGTTTAAAGATGAGAAAGAATATAAAAGAATTAATCTATCAAAATTAAAAATTAATCATTGTATGGGTTGCAATAAATGCAATGTTGGAAATTTTGAATGTATTTATAAAGATGATATGGATTATGTGAATAAATCGATTGAAGAGGCTGATTTAGTAATTTTAGCTACTCCAATACATTTCAATTCTATGACAAGCATAATGAAAGTTATGGTTGATAGATGTCAGCGCCTTTATAATATGAAAGTGAATAATAACATTGTTTTTAAAGAAAAAAAAGGAATTATTATAGCTACGGCTGGTTCAAGTAATAGTGAATCATTTGCGGCACTTGAAAATATTAGTAAATATTTCTTTTTATCAATTAATGGAAAAGTTGAAAGAAAATTATTTATTAATAGTATGGATAATAAAGAAATTAATGAGAATGATCTTAAGAATATTGAGAATATGAAGAATCTTTTGTATACATTGTATAAAGATAATTAAAAAGCATTGATTTTTTTGTTTAAAATGTGTAGTATTTGTGTAGTTATTATAGATTATAAGAGGTGATAAAATGAAATTGGCAAAGTATTTCGATCATACGATATTGAAACCGGATACAGCGAAAGAAGCTGTTATTAAGGTTTGTAGTGAAGCAAAAGAAAATGATTTTTTCTCTGTATGTGTAAATCCATATTATGTTTCTTTGGTTAATGAAGAATTAAAAGGAACTGATGTAAAAGTTACTTCAGTAATTGGTTTTCCTTTGGGAGCATCAATAAGTGAAGTAAAAGCTTTTGAAGCAACAAAAGCAATTGAAGATGGGGCAGATGAAATTGATATGGTAATTAACATTGCTGCTTTAAAAAATAAAAATTATGAGTATGTTGAAAATGATATTAAAGCTGTTAAAGCAGCTTGTGAAGGTAAAGCATTATTGAAAGTTATTATTGAAACTTGTTTATTAACTGATGAGGAAAAGATAAAAGCTTGTGAACTTTCTAAAAGTGCAAAAGCAGATTATGTTAAAACTTCAACTGGTTTTTCAACAGATGGAGCGACTGTTCATGATGTAAAATTAATGAGAGAAACTGTAGGTCCTGAGATGGGTGTAAAAGCTTCAGGTGCAGTTAGAGACCTTGAAAAAGCTAAGCAAGTTATTGAAGCTGGAGCAACAAGAATAGGTGCAAGTGCTTCTGTAGCAATAGTTAATGGAGAAGTTTCAAACTCGGATTATTAAAAAATTAAGAAAATTTTAATCAAATTTTAATTTGAAATATTTAAAACAATAATATAGAATATACTAAATTAGAGAAAAGAGGTATATATGTATTATTCTAGAAATGGTGGTTGTTTATTTGCTTTAATTGTGTTTATGTTAGTATTTTTTGTTTTTAGTTTCTTTACAAGATTGCTGTTTACTCCAGTAGGAATGACTATAGCACTTGTGCTTGTTGGTTACTCGTATTTTACAAACAAATCAAGAAAAAGTGTTCAAAATGATAATTCAGAACCTGAAGTAGAAATGGAAAATAAAAGAGATTTTAATAGAAATGAAAGCGAAGAAATAACTGATGATGAATTTAGCCGTGATGCTGAAGATATTGAATTTAAAAATATAGATTAATAAGTGGATTCCTATAGGTTTCTGCTTATTTTTTTGATATAATAATTATGGTAGGTGATAATATGAAAAGTTATCGTAAAGAACTATGGATACATACTAAAAAAAGACGTGAATTTATTAATATTACTAGAGATATTGAAAAATATTTAAAGGATAGTGAAATTTCTGAAGGACTTGTTTTAGTAAATGCAATGCATATTACTGCAAGTGTATTTATTAATGATAATGAAATGGGACTATTAAATGATTTTGAAAGATTTTTAGAAAAATTAGCACCAGAAAAACCTTATAGTCAATATGAGCATAATGGTTATGAAGATAATGGAGATGCGCATATTAAAAGAACTATTATGGGAAGAGAAGTTGTTGTTGCAATAACAAATGGGGAATTAGATTTTGGACCATGGGAGCAAATTTTTTATGGAGAATTTGATGGGATGAGAGATAAAAGAATACTTGTAAAAATAATAGGGGAATAAAATGAAAACAAATTTTGATAAAAAAATATTTTTAATGGCAACTGGAGTAATTATTATTTTCTTGATAATAAGTAATCCTAATTTTATTGTATTAATAGGTAAAGCAATTGAGCCTTTATTATATGCTTTTGCTATTGCATATGCTCTTGATAAATTTGTTATGCTATTAACAAGAAAAACAAAACTATCTAGAGTATTATCGATTTGGATAACAATAATAATATTAATTGCTTTTGTAATAGTATTTTCAGCAATAGTCGTTCCAAATTTAATTGATAATATTGTTAGTCTTGTAGATTCACTTTCACAAATTGATAATTTTGAAGTGCCTTCAAAGTTTATCAGTATAGTAGATAATGAGTATATTTCAGAAATAAATAATTATATTAAAGATTCTTTTGAAGTTTTAATAAGTAAGATTGGGCAATTAAGTGGTCAGCTTTTAAAATCAGCGTTATCTCAAGCTTTTGCAATTACATCTGGAATGTTTAGATTTGTTCTTGCATTAGTTATTGCAATTTATATGTTATTTGATAAAAAAGATTTAACTGTGAGATTAAAAAGACTACTATTTGCGTATTATGATTATAGAAAATCATTAAATATAGTGAGAATAATAGAAATTGCAGATAATATTTTTTCTGATTTCTTTATTGGAAAATTAATTGATTCAACAATAATAGGAATTTTATGTTATATTTTCTCAAATATATTAGGAATTCCAAATGCATTAGTAATATCAATAATAATTGGTATTACAAATATGATACCTTATATTGGACCTTTTATTGGGGCAATACCAGTAATAATAATTACACTTTTAATATTACCTGAAAAAACTATAGCAATTAGTCTTTTAATTCTAGCACTTCAACAATTTGATGGTCTTGTAATTGGACCAATAATTTTAGGTGATAAAATGAAAGTTACTGCATTTTGGATTATTATTGCTGTTACAATTGGTGGAGCTTTAAAAGGTTTTATAGGAATGCTTTTAGGAGTCCCAGTACTTGTACTTATTAAAACAATTATTGAAGAACTTGTAAATGATAAATTAGTAGAAAAGAATTTAATTGGGATTGATGAATTGAAAATCCCACAAAATGATAAAAATGGATTTTTGACAAAATTATTTCAAAAATCAAATAAATCTTAGTTTTTGTATTGAAATTGAAGGGAGAAACAAATGGAAGAAAGTTTTTTAATTGAGGAAATCAATAGGTTAAAGAAAGAGAAAAATGCAGTTATTTTAGCTCATAATTATCAGATTCCTGAGATTCAAAATATTGCAGATATTCTTGGTGATTCTTTAAGGTTAAGTATTGAAGCTTCTAAAACAGACAAAGATATTATTGTATTTTGTGGTGTTAAATTTATGGCTGAAAGTGCAAAATTATTGAGTCCTGATAAAAAAGTTTTATTACCTATTGCAAGTGCAGGATGTCCAATGGCAGATATGGAAGATGCAAAGTCCTTAATAGAATTGAAGAAAAAACATCCGGGAGTTCCAGTTGTTACATATGTTAATTCAAATGCTGATGTAAAAGCTGAAACAGATATTTGTTGTACATCTGCAAATGCAATTAATGTTGTAAAATCAATTGAATCAGAGAAAGTTATATTTGGACCTGATAAAAATTTAGGTTCCTATGTACAAAATTTTGTCGATAAGGAAATAATTTTATGGGATGGATATTGTCCAACACATGATGCTGTTATGCCAAATGAGATAGTAGATATTAAATTAAAATATCCTAAAGTAAAAATACTTATGCATCCTGAAGCAAGACCAAGCGTTGTAAAATTAGCTGATTTTGTAGGATCCACTTCTCAGATGATAAATTATGTAAAAGAATGTGAGGATGAAAAATTTCTTATAGGTACTGAAATGGGAATTTTAAATATTATGAGAAAGGAAAATCCAAAAAAAGATTTTATTATGTTATCACCAAAATTAATATGTCTTGATATGAAAAAAACTGATTTAACTGCGCTTTTCGAAGCTCTTAGAGATGAGAAACATGAAATAACAATAGATGAATCAATAAAAGACAAAGCTAGAAAATCTTTAGATAGAATGATTAACGTTTTTTAGGAGATGATTATGAAAACTGAATTAGTTAAACCAATGGGAGATGAAAACTCTATTTATGATGTGGTTATAATTGGATCAGGAATTGCTGGGCTTTATACTGCTTTAACTTTAAATTCAAAATATAATATTATGGTTATTACGAAAAATGAAATGAAAGAGTGTAATTCTAATTACGCTCAAGGTGGAGTTGCTGCAGCACTTGAAGAGGAAGACTTTAATAACCATATTAAAGATACTTTAACGGCAGGAAGTGATTATAACGATAAGGCTGTTGTAGATATTATAATAAAGGAAGCAAAAGAAAACATCATGAATTTAATTGATTATGGTGTAAATTTTGATAGAAATGAAGACGGAACTCTTAAAAAAACTAAAGAAGGCGGTCATTCGAAATCAAGAATTGTTCATTATAAAGATTCTACAGGTGAAGAGATAATTAGAGCTTTAATTGAAGAAAGTCAAAAAAGAAAAAATATCGATATTTTTGAGAAAACTTTTTGTATAGATTTAATAAAAGAAGATTCTAAAGTAACTGGTGTGATTTTACAAAAAGGAATGAAAAGATTTGATGTTATAGCATCAAAAGTTATAATTGCTGCAGGTGGTATAGGAAAACTATTTTTAAATTCAACAAATTCTATTATAGCAACTGGCGATGGTGTTTCAATGGCACTTAGAGCTAGAGCAGAAGTAATGGATATGGAATTTATTCAATTTCATCCAACGGGATTAAATATTCAGGAGGAGAGAAATTTTTTAATTTCAGAAGCTCTTCGTGGAGAAGGTGCGGTTTTAAGAAATCAAAAAGGTGAATTATTTATGGAAAAATATCATACGTTAAAAGATCTTGCACCAAGAGATATAGTATCGCAAAGTATAACTTATGAAATGGAATTTCAAAAAATTGATGGAGTTTTTTTAGATATTACTCATAAAGATTCAAAGTATGTTAAAGAGAGATTTCCGCAAATTTATAATCATTGCTTAGAATTTGGTATTGATATTACAAAAGAATATATACCGGTAATACCAATTCATCATTATTTAATGGGTGGTGTAAAAGTTGATATTAATGGAAAAACAACAGTTGATAATTTATATGCTTGTGGTGAAGTTTCACGGACTGGAATACATGGAGCAAATAGGCTTGCAAGCAATTCATTATTAGAAGCTATAGTTACAGGAAATAGAATTTCAAAAGATATCAATATGAGTTTGGAAAAAACAGATTGTAAAAATGAGATTAATTATTATAATTTGAAATTGATGAAAGAGTATGATTATATTAATGAAATTAATGAGATAAGAAATATTATGAGCTCAAATGTTTTTATAATTAGATATAAAACGAAATTAGAAGAAGCACTAGAGAAAATACAAAAAATTTCATATGAACTTGAAGAAAATAATACTATCGCATATTATGAAGTTAGAAATATGCTTGTTACAGCTAAAAAAATTATTGAAGATGCATTGAATAGAAAAGAAAGTTTAGGAAGTCATAAAATTTTTAATAAATAATTGGAGGGAAAATGGTTAATAAATATTTACTTGAAGATATAATTAAAAGAGCCATTATTGAAGACTTAAATAACGGTGATGTGACGACTGATAATCTTATTGGAGATAATCATATTTCATCAGCTAGAATGACTGTAAAAGAAGACGGAACAGTGTCAGGTTTTTTTGTTGCAAAAAAAGTATTTGAAATGATAGATTCGGAAGTTGTATTTCATATGCTGGTTAAAGAAGGTGCTAAAGTAAAAAAAGGAACTGATATTTTAGAAATTCAGGGTAAAACGAAATCAATTTTGAAAGCTGAAAGACTTGCTCTTAATTTTATGCAAAGAATGTCTGGGATTTCAACTTTAGCAAATAAATTTAATGAAATTGTTAAAGATTATGATGTTAGAATTGTTGATACAAGAAAAACAACTCCAAATTTAAGATTATTAGAAAAAGCTGCTGTTAAAATTGGCGGATGCTATAATCATAGATATAATTTATCTGATGCAGTTATGATAAAGGATAATCATATTGTGGCTAGTGGTGGAATAAAAAATGCAGTTGAAAAAATACGAGAGAATATTCCGCATACTACAAAAATAGAAGTTGAAGTTCAAACTATTGAAATGCTTAAAGAAGCATTAGAGGTTAATGCGGATATTATTATGCTTGACAATATGTCTAATGAACTTATGAAAGAAGCAGTAAAAATTAATAATAAAAAAGCTATACTTGAAGCATCTGGAGGAATAAACGAAGAAACAGTCCTTGATGTTGCGAAGACAGGTGTTGATGTAATTTCTTTAGGGGCATTAACTCATTCGTATAAATCTTTAGATATTAGTTTAAATATTAAATAATGTTAGATAAGGAAGTGGATAATATGAGTATTTTTGTAGTTGGGCATAAAAATCCGGATACCGATTCAGTAACTGCTGCAATAACGTATTCAAATTTGAAAAATAAATTAGGATGTGACACTGTTCCATACAGACTTGGGGAATTGAATTTAGAAACTAAGTTTGTTTTGGATTATTTTGGGGTAGATGAAATAGAATATCTTAAAGATGTAAAAATTCAATTAAAAGATTTAAAATATAAAAAAAATATTCCGCTTTCTTCTTATATGTCAGTACATGCTGTTTATAATCATATGACTAAGAATAAAATTAGAACGCAACCGATTGTTGATGAAAACAGTAAATTAATTGGTATAGTAACTATGCGTGATATTGCTATGAGTTTGATTAATGGTGATTTTTATAAAATAAATACTTCACTTAATAATGTTGAACATGATTTAAATGCAACTGTAGTTAATAGAGTACGTGATTTAATTATTGGTGAAATGCTTATTGTTGCATATCACTATGAAACTGTTAAAAGGAATAATCAGATTACTGAAAATTCAATTGTTATAGTTGGAGATAGATATGATGTTATTAAATTATGTATAGAAAGAGAAGTTAAACTTTTAATAATAACGGGTGGAGCTAATCTTCCAGATGAACTAAAAAGTATATGTAAAAATAGTGGCATTAATATTATTGTTACGCCTTTTGATTCGTATACAACAGCAAAGCATATGAACCAAGTAAATTTTGTATCATCTATTATGATTAAAAATATGATTAAATTTAATGCAAATGATTATTTGGATTATTTTAAAGAAGAAATTCAAAATTACTCACATTCAAAGTATCCTCTTGTTGATTATGCTGGTAATTATCTTGGCATGGTTAGTAGAAGACATGTTTTGAATCCTGGTAAAAAACAAGTAATATTAGTTGATCATAATGAATACAGACAAAGCGTTGAAGGATTAAAACAAGCTGAGATTTTAGAAATAATAGATCACCATAAATTAGGTGATATGTCTACAGAACTACCAATTAATTTTAGAAATTCTCCTGTTGGAAGCACAGATACTATTATTTATCAGATGTATAAGGAAAATAATATTCAAGTAGATAAGAGAATGGCAGGTTTAATGCTTTCAGGGATTATTTCCGATACACTATTATTGAAATCACCTACAACAACATTGGTTGATAAAGTGGTATTTGAAGAATTAAAAACAATTATTGATATCGATATTGATGATTTTGCAATGAATATGTTTAAAACTGGAACAAGCCTTGTAGGTCAAACTATAGAGCAAATTTTTAATAAGGATTTTAAAGAATTTAGATTATATGGTAAAAAAGTAGGTATTGCTCAAGTATTTACATTAAACATTGAAGAAGTTTTTGATAGAAAAGAAGCTTTTCAAGAATATATTCATGAAACATTTGTTCAAAGAAATCATTTTTTAACACTTTTATTAATTACTGATATATTAAAGGAAGGTTCATATCTTCTTTTTGAAGCTAAAAATCAGCAATTAATACCAATTGCATTAGAAAGAAAGATTAAACAAGGTGAATATGTAAAAAATCTTGTATCAAGAAAAAAACAAGTTATTCCCAAAATTATGGAAGCAATAAATATTTTAAAATAGAAGATTACGGGAGGTTATATGTCAAAAAAACCAATATTACTTTTAGGTAATGAAATACTCTATGCTCGTTCAGTAGAAATTAAAGAATCAGAAATTGCAATAGCTGAAAAAGTTATTAATGATCTTCATGACACAATTGTTGATTTCAAAAATAGACATGGATTTGGAAGAGCAATTGCTGCACCACAAATAGGAGAATTAGTTAGAATTATTTATTTTCACTTTGGGGATAAAGCTTATCATTTTATTAATCCGATTATAGAGTTTGTTGATGATGAGAAATTTAAAATGTGGGATGATTGTTTTAGTTTTCCGGGTGTAGAAGTTTACGTTGAGAGATATAGAAGATGCAAAGTAAGATATAAAAATCTTAAGTGGGAAGATTGTGAGCTTTATTTTGATGACGAACTATCTGAATTGTTTCAACATGAGTATGATCATTTGGATGGTATTTTAGCAGTACAAAGAGCAA
The DNA here is from genome assembly GCA_030377915.1 of Clostridiaceae bacterium HSG29. GTDB lineage: Bacteria > Bacillota > Clostridia > Peptostreptococcales > Acidaminobacteraceae > HSG29. Next base: position 8,269 of record JAUCFZ010000017.1, on the reverse strand, counting down.
TAGATCTTAAATCATTTCGTATTAATATTGATAAAAATGAAAAATGATAATCTTAGGATTATCATTTTTTTAAGTATTTATAAGCTTTTTGAATATTTAACTCATTTCCCACAATGAATATTTGATTGTTTTCATAAATGATTTTATCTCCTCTTGGAAAAATAAATTTATCATTTTCAATATCAAAAATGCCAGCTATTACAGTTTCATCAGGAAAATTTTTATGATTTGCTATTTCAGCAACCGATTTTCCCGAACATTTTGCACCTTTTCTTAAAGTAATTATTGAAATTCTTGCTTTTCCATCACTTAAAGACGCAACAGTTCTAATTTCGGGATTATCTATATCCAAAACAAATTTATTTACAAGCATTTTAACAGAATGGCCAATATTTGTGGCACCAGCGATTTTATACGCTTCTTTATATTCAGGATCTCTCATTCTTACAAAAATATTTTTAACATTAAAGTTTTTAGCTAAAATCGAGAAAAGTAAATTGTGTTTATCAAATCTCATTGCACCAATTGCATAATCTGCTTTTTCAATACCAGCCTCTTTAATAATATTAATATTTGTTGCATCTCCATGAATTGCAATCGCTCCGTATTTTGAATATATTTTTTCACACAAATTTTTATCTTGATCTATTACTACAATATCATGTTTATCGCTTAAGGCTTTAACAATACCCCTACCAACTATTCCTGCACCTGCTATAATTATATACATTTTTTCCTCCTTTATTTCCACGCACGTCTATTAAATAAAATGAATATTGGAATTAATTCTAATCTACCTGCAAGCATACCAATTGAATATGTCATTTTTATTATTGGTGATAAAGATGCCATTTTTGCAACTGGGAAATAAAATGGACCAATATTACCAACAGCTGATGCCATTCCAGAAAAGGCTTGAAATGCATCCAAATCTGAAAATAAGGCAGTTATTGCTGCTCCTATCGCTATTAGGTATATCCACCCAAATATTAATGCTGGTATTCTTAGAAGTTCATCTTCCGGAAGAATTGAATCTCCTATTTTAACAGGTATTACAGCATGTTCTGGCATATATATTTTTTTTAATTCACGTTTAAAAAGTTTTCCTACAACTTCCAATCTAATAACTTTTATTCCGCCAGCAGTAGAACCTACACATCCCCCAACTATCATTAAAACAATAAAAATCTGTTTTGCAATTGCTGGGAAAAAAGGACTTCCAATATCTTCTGTGCCAAACCCCGTGGTGGTTATTAAAGAAATAATTTGAAAAATTGTTTTTCTAAATATTTCCTCTGTATTTTTAAACCATTCATTATTCATTGAAAAAATTCCAATTACAATTATTACGGTAAATAATAAAATGTATTTAATAAAGGCTTTAAATTCTTCGTCTTCAAGAAGAAATCTTGGTGAACCAGTTAATACTTTAAAATGAACAAGGAAATTAACTCCCCCTAGAAACATAAAAAATGTAACAATATATTCAATGGCTTTATAATGAACAAATCCATTTTGTTGATAATACCCAATAGAAGCATCATGATTTGAAAAACCTCCAGTTGATAAGGAAGTAAGACTATGAATCATAGCATCAAATAAACTCATTCCAAAGAATTTTAAAAGAATAATTTCAATAACTGTAAATATAAAATATATTATCCAAAAATATGTGATTGTACGGTAAATATTTGGAACAGGTCTCGATGAATTAATTTTATGACTTTCGGCACCAAATAATTGCCATATACCACCATCTACATTAAATGTAATGAATAGGAAAAACGTTAATATTCCAAGCCCGCCAAGCCATTGGATAAATGATCTCCAAAATATTATTGATGCTGGCATTAAATCAAGACCTTGAAACACTGTAATTCCAGTAGTTGTAAAACCTGAAACGGCTTCAAAAAAGCTGTCTACAAGACCTTTATTTAATCCTATTGTAAAAGGAAGACCACCAATAAATGAAATTACAATCCATGCAACAGCACAAAGAATCATACTGGTAGCTAAATCTAATTTAGCTTTATATTTCCTTGTTGTGATAATAATAATAGTTGCAATTATTAATGATAATAAACTTGGATAAATAAAAGCTTTAATTATACTAAGTGGTTCATGATATAGAAATACAAATATTAAAGGTACAAGTAGAAGTAAACTCAATAAAAATAGAAGAGAGCTCATAAGTTTAAGAATTGATATGATTTTTATTTTCATGCTGTATTCCTTTCTGTTTTACTCTATATACCAAACTATAAGTAAAAGAAACAGGAAATAAAAAAAAATCTGGAATATATAGAAAATGCATTATAAAATAAAGTTATAGTTAAAATGGAGGTTATATGAAAAATATTAAGGAAATTGCAAAAAACAAAAAACTTTGGGCTGGACTTAATAAACCTGAGATGGATATTAAAGATGTAGATGTTGTTATTTTTGGTGTTCCATTCGATGAAGGAGTTAGTTTTCGAAGTGGAACTAAAGATGCACCCGATGAACTTAGAAATATTACTTATACTATTTCCCCAACCACTGAAAATTTTGAAAGCTTTCAAGATTTGAAAGTATTGGATTTAGGAAATGCTGAAGGAAATGATAGAACCGAATTATTTAATTCTGCCGAAGAAATAACACTTAAAATATTAAAAGAAAAAAAGTTTTTTACTATGATTGGTGGAGATCATTCAACAACTATTCCGATTCATCGTGCAATAGATAAATATGTGGATGAGCAATTTGGAATAATTCATATTGATGCACATTTTGATTTATGCGATGATATGGATGGCGATAAATTATCTCATGGGTCAACTGAAAGAAGAGCATTAGAACTTAATAATGTAGATTCGCTTGATAATTTGTTTTTTATTGGTGTGAGGTCAATTGAATCTGATGAATTTGAAATTTATAATAATAACAATGTTAATGTTATTTCATCAAAAGAAATAAATAAAATTGGAACTGAAGAAACTATTAAAACAGTAGTAGATAAAATGAAGAAATTTAAGTATGTTTATATTACTCTTGATATTGATTGTCTTGATCCAGCATATGCTGCAGGAACGGGTACACCAAAATTTGGTGGAATGACAAGTAGAGAATTGTTAAATATACTTGAAGGTTTATTTGAACTTCCAATTATTGGAATGGATATTGTAGAAGTTGCACCTAAATTAGATCCTTCGTTAACGGCACTTTTTGCAGCAAGAAGAATAGTAACTGAATGTTGGGGGCATATATATAGGAAAATGAAAAATGTGCGGTAGATTTTTCATAGATTATGAATTTAGAGAAATAGTTGAAAAATATGGACTTTCGAAATATAATACTAAAACTACAAAAGGTGAAATTTTCCCGGGAAATGAAATTATGGTAGTAGTTAATGATTATGGTGTTAAAATGAAATGGGGATTTGATTTCGATTGGTCAAGTAGGAAAATAATAAATGCGCGATCTGAAACTATATTTGAGAAAAATTCATTTAAAGATTTGATTATTCACCGTAGATGTATTATTCCTATTAGTTCCTATTTCGAATGGGAAAATATAGATGGCGAAAAAATTAAACATGAAATAAAGGAAAGTGAAAATAAAATTTCATCATTGGCAGGTATATATCAGATAACTGAAAAAGATAATGACGAAAAGGAATTTAAATTTACAATTTTAACGACGGATGCAATAGAAAATATTAAATATATTCATAAAAGGATGCCGTTGATAATTAATAAAGAAAATGAGAAGATTTGGCTTGATAAAAAAATAACAAACAATGCGATATTATTAAATGCTATGAAAAATACTGATTTTAATTTAAGTGAAATGATTGTGTAAGAAAATTGTATAATATTACTTTATTGCTTGATTAAAATACGTTTATAATATATTATGATTATGTTTGAAAGATTGTTATGCTTAAGGAGGCAAAATGAAAGCTATTGATATTAAAAATGCAAATACTATTAGAGTATTGTCGGCTGAAGGTATTCAAAAGGCAAATTCAGGACATCCAGGATTACCACTTGGAGCTGCAGATTTTGTTTATACTTTATTTGATAAAGTAATGAAACATAATCCAGAAAATTCAAAATGGGATGACAGAGACAGATTTGTATTATCTGCAGGACACGGTTCAATGCTACAATATACATTATTACATCTTTATGGATATGGATTGAAAATTGAAGATTTAAAAGATTTTAGACAATTTAACAGTTTAACACCAGGACATCCTGAATATAATCATACTAAAGGGATTGAAGTTACAACTGGACCATTGGGTCAAGGTGTAGCAAATGCTGTTGGTATGGCAATTGCTGAAACAAAATTGGCTGAGAAATTTAATAAAGAAGATATTAAAATAGTTGATCACTATACTTACGTTGTTGCTGGAGACGGCTGTATGATGGAAGGTATTAGTTCTGAAGCTGCTTCACTTGCAGGAACATTAGGACTTGGCAAATTAGTTTTGATGTATGATTCAAACAATATTACTATTGAAGGGGATACTAATATTGCATTTAGAGAAAATGTAATGGATAGATTTGAAGCTTATGGATGGCAAACAATATTAGTTGAAGATGGAACTGATATGGATGCAGTAGAAAAAGCAATGATTGAAGCAAAAGCTGAAAAATCAAAACCTACTTTAATTAAGATAAATACAGTTATTGGAAATGGTTGTGACGCTAAGAAAGGTACTGCCGGAGTACATGGCGCACCACTTGGTGACGATAATATAAAAATTATGAGAGAGAATTATGATTTTTCAAAAGAAGCTTTCTTTATTGAAGAAGATGTAAAAGAATATTTTGAAAATAAAAAAGAAGAATTAAAAGGGAATGAAGCTAAATGGAATAAATTAATGGAAGAATATAAAGCTAAATACCCAACAGATTATGATGAATATAAAGTATTTATGAATAATGAGTTTGATTTATCTTTCTTTGATGAATTAAACGATTATAAAGTAAATGACGCTACAAGAAGTTCTTCAGGTAAGGTTCTTAATGAAGTAGCAAAAAATATTAAAAATTTAATTGGTGGGTCTGCTGATTTAGCACCTTCAAATAAATCTTATTTAAATGGGTTAGGAGATTATTCTCAAGAAGATAGATCTGGAAGAAACTTCCACTTTGGAGTTAGAGAATTCTCAATGGGCGCTATTGTAAACGGTATTCATTTGCATGGAGGATTTAATGTATTTAATTCTACATTCTTTGTATTTAGTGATTATATGAAACCTGCAATGAGAATGGCGTCTCTAATGAACCTTCCAATTACTTATATTTTTACACATGATAGTATTGGTGTTGGAGAAGATGGACCTACTCATCAACCTATTGAACATTTAGCAATGCTTAGAACTGTTCCAAACTTAAATGTTATTAGACCTGCTGATTCAACTGAAGTTGTTGCAGCATGGAAAATTGCAATGGAAAGCAAAGAAACACCAACAGCTTTAGTTTTAACAAGACAAGGGATGCCTCATTTAGAAACTTCATCTATGAAAGCGATGAATGGTGCTTATGCGCTTAATAAAGTTGAAAATCCAGATGTTCTTTTAATGGCAAGTGGTTCAGAAGTTAATTTAATTAAATTAGCAGGAATTGAATTAGCAAAAGAAGGAATTAATGCTAAGATAATCAGTATGCCATCATTTGAATTATTTGAGAAGCAAAGTGATGAATATAAAAAAGAATTATTTAATGATGATGCAAAATATAGATTTGCAGTTGAAGCAGGAAGTTCATTTGGCTGGTATAAATATTTAGCCGGAAAAGGTGAAATTCTTTCAATTGACAATTTTGGAATGTCTGCACCAGCAGAAAAAATATTTGAAGAGTGTGGATTCACTGTTGAAAATGTTGTTTCAAGAATTAAAAATATGATGAAATAAATAAATATTAAATAGTAGATTTCTTTTGAAATCTACTATTTTTGTTTAAATATTATCAAGCCTTGATTAAATAGAAATAATGTCATAAAATTATGAAAAGTGAATATTCAAATGATAATGGTGAGAGATATTTTTAAGTAAATAACCGAAGAGGAAATATTATTATATGCCAATTTAATAATAGAAGCTTTCAGGTAAAAAAATCATCATTTGATGAAACTCTGGAGAGTTCGAAAGGCACCGAAGGAGAAATACTTTTTTAAAGTAGAAGCTCTCAGGTTAAATAACAGAGAATATAGGCATTAATTTGCATGCATATTCTCTTTTTTATATTTATTATTAACTTGCTAGAAATTGGGTATTATCTTTTGTGGAGGGGATAAAATGAGTGATTTAAAAAGAACGGCGCTTTATGAAATGCACAAAAAAGCAAATGGTCATATTGTTGATTTTTCAGGTTGGGAATTACCAACACATTATTCATCAATAAAAGAAGAACATTTTGCGGTTAGAAACAAAGCAGGATTATTTGATGTTTCACATATGGGAGAAGTAACGGTTAAAGGTAAAGAAGCCTTTGATTTTGTTCAAAATCTAGTAACAAATGATGTAACAAAACTTGAGGAAAATCAAATTCTTTATGGGATGATGTGTTATGAAACTGACGGAATAGTGGATGATTTATTAGTTTATAAGTATACTGATGACAATTTTTATTTAGTTATTAATGCAAGTAATGTTGAAAAAGATTTTGCTTGGATGTTAAAAAATAGTGAAAATTATGATGTTGAATTAGTTAATATTTCTAAAGATGTTTCGGAAATTGCTATTCAAGGGCCAAATGCACAAAAAATACTTCAAAAAATCACAGATATTGATTTAGATGAAATTAAATTTTTCTATTTTAAAGATGAAGTATTAGTTAATGGTAAAAATGCATTAATTTCAAGGACTGGTTACACTGGAGAAGATGGATTTGAAGTGTATCTTGCACATGAAGATGCAGCTGAAATATGGGAAAAATTATTTGAAGTTGGAGAAGTTGATGGATTATTACCAACAGGTCTTGGATGTAGAGATACATTAAGATTCGAAGTAGCATTACCACTTTATGGAAATGAACTTTCAAAAGATATTACTCCTTTAGAAGCGAGTTTAGGTTTTTTTGTTAAATTAGATAATGATGATTTTATTGGAAAATCAGTACTTGTGAAACAAAAAGAAGAGGGTTTAACAAGAAAAACAGTTGGACTTGAATTAATAGATAAAGGTGTTGCAAGACATGGCTATGACGTGTATGCAGATGACAAAAAAATTGGAGTTGTTACTACAGGTTATAAATCTCCATCTACTAAAAAAAGTGTTGCTTTAGCAATGGTTGATATTGATTATGCTAAAATGGATACAGAGGTTTATATAGATATAAGAGGTAAAATGAAGAAAGCAAAAGTTGTTGGTAGAAGATTTTATAAGAAGAGTTATAAAAAATAAGGGGGATTATAATGGAAATTAAAAAAGGTTTATTTTATTCAAACGATCATGAGTGGGTTAAAGTTGAAGGTGATGTTGCATTAGTAGGTATTTCTGATTTTGCTCAACATGCACTTGGTGAAATTGTTTATGTTGAAATGCCTGACGAGGGCGATGAGTTTTCAGCTGGAGATGTATTTGGAGTTATGGAATCTGTTAAAGCAGCGTCTGATTCATTTATACCAGTAAGTGGAGAAATTGTTGAAATAAATGAAGAATTAGAAGATGAGCCACAATTAATTAATGAAAAGCCATATGATGCTTGGATTTTTAAAGTTAAATTATCTGATCCTTCTGAAGTTGAAAAATTGATGACTCCTGAGGCATACGAAGAATTCTGTAATAAGGAGGACTAAATGCATAAATATATTCCAAATACAAAAAAAGACATATTAGAAATGTTGGAAGTAATTGGAGTTAAAGATGTTAATGATTTGTTTTTAGATATACCAGAAGAATTCCGTTTAACAAATGAGTTAGACCTTCAAAGTGGAATGTCTGAAATTGAATTAAGAAAGCACATTTTTAACGTTGCAAATAAAAATAAATCGATTGACGAATTAACTTGTTTCTTAGGTGCTGGAGCTTATGATCACTATAAGCCATCTGTAATAAATGCAATTGCATCAAGATCTGAATTTTATACTGCATATACGCCATATCAACCTGAAATTAGTCAAGGAACTTTAAGAGTTATTTTTGAATATCAAACAATGATGAGTGAACTAACAGGAATGTACGCTGCAAATGCATCTTTATATGATGGACAAACTGCTGTTGCTGAAGCGGCAATTATGGCAATTCAATCAAAAAGAAAATGTGGAACTATTCTAG
>JAUCFZ010000173.1 GCA_030377915.1 Clostridiaceae bacterium HSG29 | reverse complement strand
TTAATTGAATCTCATATATCGGTTCGTAAATTTTCAGATAGAAAAATTGAAGACGATATTTTAAAAACAATATTAAGCAAATCACAATATGCATCTACTTCAAGTTTTTTACAATTATATTCTGTTATTAGAGTGAAAAATATTGAAAACAGAAAAAAAATAGCATATTTAGCAGGAGAACAAGAGCATATTGAAACTGCTTCAGAGTTTTTAGTGTTTTTAGCGGATTTAAATAGAATAGAAAAAATTGCATTAAATTATGATATAAAAGTTGAAACTGGATATACTGAAGCATTTATAACATCTACTGTAGACGCTTCTTTATATGCTCAAAATGTTATATTGTGTGCAGAAAGTTTTGATATTGGTGGTGTGTTTATTGGTGGTATTAGAAATAATCCGAGTGAAATTTCTGAATTATTAAAAATTCCTAAAAATGTATATCCTATTTTTGGAATGTGCCTTGGATATCCTGAAAATGATTTTAATCAAGAAAAGAAACTTAGGCTGCCATTAGATATAATATTAAAAGAGGATTATTATAATGATCTTAATCAAGAAGTATTAAATAAATATGATGAAGAAATAAAAGAGTATTATATAAAAAGAACGAATGGAAAAGTTAAAAATACGTGGACAGAGCAAGTTTCAAAGAAGATGGACGGAGAGAACAGACCACATATGAAAGAATATATTGAAAATCAAGGTTTAAATAAAAAATAAGAGAAAAAAAATCATTTTCTCTTATTTTTATTATCAAATGTATTTTTTTAAAGCATTTAAAACACCATTATTTGAATTTGAAGTAGTAATAAAGTCTGCATTTTCCTTTGCTAATTTTGTTGCATTTTCCATTGCTATTCCAATATTTGCTTCCTTTAACATACTAGCATCATTATTATTATCACCTATTGCCATTGTTCTGTTAATTGGTTTATATCCATTTTGACATAAAATCAAAGCATTAAACATTCCAGCTGGTCCAGATCCTACAATAATAGGTCTAATCTCTTTATTTAATGTGGGTTTAACTTTTTTATAATCATAATCTGGACTTTCTTTAAATTTGCCTTTTTTTAAAACTCGTTTTTCATCTTTTATAGTTACATCAACAGTATATATCATTTTAATATCTGATTTCCTTGCATCAATTGATTCTTTGAAAATTTTATACTCTAAAATATCATCAATAGTTATATTTAATTTTTTTGCTATTTTATTTTTTAAAATACTTTTTCTATCATTAATACTCAATTTTAATTCATTAACCCTTATCATTATTATCACACTTCCATTCATAGTACTGATATTATATCTTAATTTTTCAAATTAACAATTAAATAATCAAAAAAAAACTTTAAATTAGATACATCTCTAATCCAAAGCTTTTATATTATTTAGTTAAACAAACTATATCCATCTTTATTAAGTCTTTCTTCATGTTCTTGCAATTCACTTATTAAAAGATTAGTATGTTCTACAAAATCTTCGCCTAATTCATCAACAGCTTTTTTTAAATGATCTCTATCAATTGCTTCTGCAAATGTTTTTGTTTTAAATTTTTTATTAAATGATTTATATTTCATACCTTCTAATTTAGTTGGTCGCATTAAAGCAACAGTTACAATAAAGCTTGCAAACTCATCAACTGCATAAAGAGCTTTTGCCATTTTTGTTTCTCTTTTAGTATTTGTTGCATCAGAATGCCCTTTAACTGCATTAACAAATTCTTCACTATAACCCGCTTCTGTTAAAATTTCAACACCTTGAAGTGGATGTGTTTCAGGATATAATTCAAAATCAACATCATGTAAAACTCCTACTGATGCCCATTCATCAACATCTTCACCATATTTTTTTGCATAAGCAATCATTCCTGCTTCTACAGCAAATGCGTGTCGTAATAAACTTTCCGATTTAGTATACTTTTTTAATAATTCAAAAGCTTCTTTTCTCATAAATATACGCCCCCTATATTTTTTTATTTTGAGTATTTAATAATTGATTTAATAATATCATCTAAATCATTATCTTCAATTTTATTATTTTCAGTTTTTCCCAAAATACAATCTTTTGCATAATTCTCTAAAAAAATATTATTAACTTTATGTATTGAAGATTTTATTGCAGAAATTTGAAATAAAATTTCATCGCAGGGTTTATCTTCTTCTAGCATTCTTTGCACCCCTGAAATATGACCTTGAATAGTTTTCAATCTGTTTGCTAAATTTTTTTTTATTTTACTATTATCAGTAATCATTTTCATCTCCTTGAAATCCTTAAACTAATTATAACCAATAGGGTTTTAATGGTCAATATTAATATATATTATTGCCATTTTTTTATAAAATAATTAAAAAGGAGATACAAGATATCTCCTTTAAAAAGAATTATAATAATTCATCAAGTCTATTTTTGTCAAATCCTTGTATTACTTCATCTCCAACGTATATTACAGGAACACCCATAAATCCATTTGAAATTAATTCTTTTCTTGCTTCAGCATCTTCAGAAACATTCTTCTCTTCAAACTCTACACCTTTTTCTTTTAAATACTCTTTTGCCATGTTACAGTATGAACATGTATTTGATGAAAAAACTACTACTTTCATATTTCCTCCTTAAATTAACAAGTTGATCCGCCTCTATTTGGTGTTATTATCATACTTTTTCCAATCCAACTATCTAAGTAATCAATATCAAAACCACCAAAGAGTTTAATTAACTCTTCCTCAACAATAAGATTAAATAAATCAAATTTTTCTATAATATCATTTTCTTTTACACTATCAAGTGCAATCCCAAACGTGGGACCACCTCAACCTATTCCACTGATTTGAACTCTTACATTCACAGATTTATTTTCTCTACAATATTTTTGATTAATTGCCCCTATTGCTTCAACTGAAATATTTATCATATTTCCTCCTTGTTCCCCTATATAGGG
>JAUCFZ010000016.1 GCA_030377915.1 Clostridiaceae bacterium HSG29 | reverse complement strand
TGTAAGTCAAACACATTTAATATCATAATTTATTAATATTTATTTATCTTATTAAATTTTTATTGTATAATAAAAATATAAGTTTAAAGGGGGATTTATGGATACTTTTATCAAAGAAAACTACAATATCATTGAAACTTATGAAAAAAATCAATATAACGAAATTCAAATGGGAACTAAAATCAACGATACTGAAAGTATCGTAGTAGTAAATACTATTAATAAAATTGATGCATTTGAAGGTGATTTAAAAAATCATTTAGAAAATTCACTACAAAATCTTTTATATATAACAGAGAATGAAAACTCTATCACTTTTGTAACTGAATATCATGAAGGTATTACATTAAAAGATTATTTGCAAAGCATGGATATTTCAAAAAATACAAGAATTGAAATAGCTAAAAAGTATTTAAATTACTGCTTAAAATATAATTCCTTAAATGATACTTTTAAAAGAATACTTGTTGATCATAAACAAATTAATATTGACAAAGGCGAATTATATTTAAATGAACTTATAATGCTTTCAAATTTTAAAGAAACTCAATTTACTGAAGTTACAAAGGAAATTGGAAAAGTATTACATCTTCTACTTGAAGAAGATGAATTTATTGAAACTTTATTGAACGGTTCATTTTTTTACCATTCAGTTGATGAAATAACCAATATATTCAATACTCATTATAATACAGATGAAACTCATTATTTTGACAATGTTGACAATGAAGACGCAACGTTAATTCCAATGCCTATTGATAGTGCTTTAAAAACTGAAAACGAAGAAATTATTGAAGAAGAACTTCCAATCAATACTGAAAATGATTCAGAAATTGAATTATCAAGTTTAGGATTTATAGATGATAAAGAACTAGACGATGATATAAAAGATAAAAAAGAAAAAAACAAATTTTTAATACCTGCAATTATAATATTTTTTTTATTAGTAGGTGGTTATTTTCTAAAAAATATTAGTCTTAATAACACTAGTTCTGAAAAAGAATTTGCTATATCATTCTATAAAGAAAAAATTGGCGAGAATTTCAAATTCACTGCAAATACAAAAGACAATACAACTTATAATTATGAATGGAAATTCTTTTCAAAAGGTGAAGAATTAGCATCATTTGGTGAAAAATCAATTATCATAGGATTTAAAAATGAAGGCACTTATCTTATTACTCTAAGAGTTCAAGATGAAAAAGGAAATTGGTCTGATACGTATTCAGAAGAATTCTATTATGCAGTCAATGAAATGAATCCACTTGATGAAAATCCTGAACAAAGTACTTCAGTTAGTGAAAAATTAGAAAATTTCACAATATCATATGAAAGCGACAATATTATTGATGATTATGAAAACAAAAAAAGTGGAAATAAATCACTTAAATTTGATTTTACAGGTAATAATAAAAATGGCGAAATAGCATTAAAAGATATTTTAATGAAAAATGATGTTTCAGTTTCATTATTTATTAAATCTGATTCAAGAAACCCAATCAATTTAACTTTTACAGGTATGAATGGAAATACTGAGCAATTTGCAAAAACAATTACCCATATTCCTTCTTTAGAAAACACATGGGAAATGATAAGTTTCAATCTTAATACATCAAATGTTGAAAATTTAATTATTTCAATACAAACTAATGATTCTACTATATGGATTGACGATATTGTAATAGATTCATATAAATAATATTATATTAGCTCAGAGCCTAATGGTTTTGAGCTTTTTATTGAAAAGAGAGGATTTATGAAAAAAATACTAGGTATACTAAGAAGTACTGTTAATACATATAATTTAATTGAGGAAGGCGAAACAATTGGAGTCGGAATTTCTGGCGGAAAAGATAGCATGACATTACTATATGAACTTAAAAAATTTCAGAAATTCAGCGACATCAAATTTAATCTTCATGCAATTAAAATAAATATTGGTTTTGAAAAAGAAGAGGAAAATAAAATTATTGAAGAATTTTGTAATTCGCTTGGAGTAGAATTAACTATTGAATACTCTGATATAAAAAGTATTGTTTTTGATATCAAAAAAGAAAAGAGCCCATGTGCATTATGCGCAAATATGCGAAGAGGTGCATTAGCTTCAGTTGCAAACAGACTTGGAATTAAAAAAATTGCACTTGGACATCATAAAGATGATAAAATAGAAACATTTTTTATGAACATGTTATATAGCGGTCGACTTAATACTTTTCAAATCAGTTCATATCTATCTAGAACTAATGTAACAATAATTAGACCTTTTTATGAAGTTGATGAGCATTTAATCAATACATTTATAAAAAATCATGAAATACCAATAATAAAAAGTAACTGCACTGTTGATAAGAATACTAAAAGAGAAGAAATAAAAGAATTTTTAAAAGAAACATATCCAAAATTTAAAGGTTCAAAAACAAGCATTGAAAAAGCTCTTAAAAATGAAGATCAATTCAATCTTTTTTAGACAATAAAAATAGGTAACTTTCCATTAATCTTAAGAAAGTTACCTATTAAATACTAATTTCCATCATTAACAAATCATCCTCATTAAAGTCTTTGGTGGCATCATCCCCTTTAAAAAACATAATACCATTCCTGAAATCTCACTATGAAATTCCCTACTACAACATTTAACACAATCTTTTTATTATGTTCTTTGTTGCTCTAAACTATTTTGGTGGCATCACCCCTTATTTGTCTCACCTTGAATTCCAATATGAAATTCCCTCTTTTTCTATGTAAATATATAATACCATGAATTGTCAGAATATTCAATCTTTTTCTAAATGTTTCCTAAATATACTTTTTTTAAATGCTTTCCTGCAATCGAAAAAGCTTCTAAAATAGTACTAATTTCAGTTGGTGGGTTCTTCATAAAATATCTTGGAAAATATCTAGATAAATGAACAGGAATTGTATTATCAATTTCTTTTATCCATTTAAACATATCATTTAATTCTTTATTATCAGTGTTAAGATTATCAATAAGTAAAACAGTTAACTCCACATGTGTCATTTCTGCAGCAATTTTTATACTCTTTTTAACAGGTTCAATGCGACCTGCACAAATTTCAGTATAAAAGTTATTATTAAAAGCTTTTAAATCTATATTTACTGCATCAATATATTTTAGAAGTTCTTTGAAAGGTTCTTCATTAATAAAACCATTAGTTACTAGTACATTATCAAGATTCTCTTTTTTTGCAAGTTTTAAACAATCCAAAACAAATTCAAAATTCACAATCGGTTCATTATAGGTATACGCTATACCAATACTTTCTTTATATTTTTTGGCCTTATCAATAATTTCACTTGGTGAAAAAAAAAGTGTATTGGGATTACCTTGCGAAATTTCATAATTCTGACAAAATTTACATTTTAAATTGCAACCATAAGATCCAATTGAAAATATATAACTCCCTGGTTTATAATCTTTAATAGGTTTTTTTTCAATAGGGTCTAAACTATAACCAGAAATTTCACCATAAGACACAGCATATAAAATTCCATCAATATTTTTTCTTACTCTACAAATACCAATATTGTTATTTTCTATAATGCATTCATTTGGACATAGATCACATTTAACAATTTTATTTTTAAGTTTAGTATAATACCTTGCTTCTTTCATAGTAATTTTGCTGTTCGGAGACTCGCAACTTCAGTCGTGAGAAGAGAACAGTTTCTCCTTTCGATTAACAATGTCTCTCTAAATCCCCTTAACAATAATTTCTTATAACTTATACTACCCTTGTTAACTTTTGTCCCATCTAATTTTCTTATATCAAAGAATCCGCTTTTACGTCTTCCAAAGATATAATATAATTCTTTTTCAAATTCTACTTTGTCAAATAATCTAAAACCTTTTACTTCAAATGGTGCTTGGTTTAATTTTTTAATATGCCCTTTAATAAAATTAGATTTGTGAATTTGTCTATTTTGACATCTGACTTTCTTATAATAAAACCAAGTATTAATTGATTTTGCTAATGGATTACCAGTTATACATTTAGCATCTATTCTATGAGCTTTTTCTAAATTGTTTTCAATTCTAGTATTTTTAGTAATATAACCATATGTTATTTTTACGTTAGGATATATTTCAAACAATCTTTTATGAAAAGTTTTTCTCATAATTCCCATAAAGGTTGCATGATTAAACTTTTTACCTCTTTTAATTTTTAAATCAATTTTACCTTTGTGATAAGCATTATGACATGTTTCACATAGTGTTACTAAATTATTAGTGCTATCACCACCTGTAAGTCTTGATTCTATATGGTGAACATTTAAAATCTTATCTTTAGATTTCCCTTTACAGTGCTGGCAAGTATGATTGTCTCTAAACAATACAAATTCTCTTACATTCCAAAAACCTAATTGTTCTCCTTGTTGATATTCAACACTTTCAATTTCAGGATTGTTTATCTTTTGAATATCAAATTGTGCTGTTTCAACTATAATTTTTGTAATTGGTAATATCTCATAAACTTTTTTAATCATAGTCATATGAGTTTGAATTTTATGTTCAATAGATGGTGCTAACCAACCTTTGTTTTTTCTAGAAATTCTATTTAAAAATCTAGGTTGTCTGTACCTAAGTTTGTTTCTTCTACTTCTTCTTACTTGTCTTCTTATAGCAAGCTTTTTAGTAATTTCATTTCTTAATTCTACTTCGGCGGAGTAGATTTCTTTTTCTTTTGTAGTTGCAGATAGTCCAATAAATTTACTGCCTGCGTCTACACCTAATACTATATTTTGTTTATATTTAGTAGTTTTATAAAGCAATTGAATTGTAAAAGGCTCTCTTTTAACTATTTTTGCTTTTTTCTCTTTTAATAAATATCTTACTTTACCATGCCTATTAGTAGGCATTAAAGGTTTGTTATTAACATCTAAACTATATACCATAGGCACTCCTCTTTTATTTAATAGTTTCCTATAATTCTGAAATCAAGTAAAATCCTTGACCAGTAAAATTATCTTCGACAATGTTATAATAGCTTGCTTATTCGATAAGCCGTACTTAGGTTGACTGCTCCTTACTCTCAGAGCTGTTTACAGTGCCTACTCAGAGCTACAGACTAGATAAAATATCTATAGGTGTGATAACTAAAATAACGTAGCAATAAATGCTTAGTCTAATCAACAAGAGCTTTTACAAGCTCGTGACTTTAGTCATGAGTTGTTGACAGTCACCTCTAATATCTTTTTATTTTATTAGCAAAATCAGTTGCACGCTCTTCAACTCCCGCAACCTCTACAATTTTACCAGAATCATTTGCAATCTCCATAATCGCAAATTCAGGAGCTAAAATCATGCCTTTATTGAGATTCAAACTACTTATTAATTGTTTTGCAACAGAATCACTTCCAGAATTTCCTGATATAATTACTGAAAATATAGTTTTTTCATTCAAAGATACTCTTCTATATAAAACTGTCATTCTATTAATTACTGCCATTAATTTTGCAGAAATTGAATCATTGTAATTAGGACATATCCATACAATATAATCACTATTTTCAATAGCAGGCAAAATATCTTCTAAAATAACACCACCATAATAACAACTATTTTTTTCAGCGAAATGTAAGCACATTTCAAATGGACATCCATTGCAATCAGTAACTTGCCCATCTTCAATTTCTATTTCGTTAATAGTATACCCTTTCAAATGTCCTTTAATCATATTCCAAAGCATCAAAGTATTCGATGTATGATGCGATGAAGCATGAATAACTAAAATCTTAGGATCTTTAATTTTGTTTCTTTTAAAATCATTAAATTTTCTAGCTAAATTCATAATCTGAATTTCACATATCTCTTTCAAAGTTTTATCGGTATAAACTTTTTGCCATGTTTCATAATTTAAATAATCCTTTATTGTTTCAATCATTGGCTGACCTATAAAAGTAAGACCCATTTGATTCATTAAAAAAACTACTTGTTGTGATAATGTTTTTGAATATAAATCACTTTCTGAGTTGACTAATAAAGTACCATAAGAATTATTAAAGAAAACCTTATTATCTTTTAATCTTTTAATGAATTTCATTAAATTAATATTACTTCCAATTGAATCAGTACTAAATGCTAAAACTAACTTCTCATCTGAAAATGAAATATTTTCATAATAATCGTCATATATAATTTCACATTCACTTTCATTTGAAAATGTGTTTATCATATTTCTTAATACATCATTTTCATTAAAAACTAAAATTTTAATTTTCCTCATAAATTTTCCTCAAATCCATATAAGATTCTTTAATTCTAAAAAGTAAATCTGTTGATAAATCAAGTCTTTCAATTTCAACCGAACCATTAACTAATTTATTTCTTACTCCCCAATAAATTCCATCAATAAACACAGCAGAATAATTATAATTACCTTTTAGAGTTTCAATAATTGAAAGCGCACCAGATGATAATGCAGGCGCAATATATGGTTTAAAACCCGCATCTCTAACTCTTAAATTAGCTTCAATCACTTTTTTCTGAAGTCCTAACGAATTTATATCATTAAAATTTTCAATGCTGTCAGCTACAATTAACCCGCTTCCATGTGGCCCAAATACTCTTCCTTCTTTTTTATAATTCATATTCATTTTTTCTGAATAATAATTTGCTCTTCCATTCATAACACCAAGTCCAAAACCTCGTATTTGATTAGGAAGAAGACCAAATCCATCAAATTCATTTAAGTCATCTGAATTAGATTCATAATAAACTACATTACATAGTAAATCCACAGGATCTGAAACAACAAAAAACATACCTTTATATTTCAACTTTCTTGCCATTTTTGCGTAAATTGCAATAATTTTTTTATTTGCCTGATATTGAACCATTCTAACATCTTTCTTTTCATTTCCAACTTTTGGTACAAACTTTGAAGCAGTAAAAATAAATGCATCGCAATTAAATAATTCATTAGAATCTATAATTTTTATTTTTGGAAGATCACTATCATTTGGAAAAACAATTTGATTTAATTCCATTTCATATCTTTTCATCCTATCTTCATTTAAATCATAAATGCCAATTTCCTCAATTATTCCTTTACCTAATAATCGAAGCCCAATTAAAAGAGTACCACCAACATCTCCTAATCCAAGTAAATTTACTTTTTTGTTTTTAAAAACATTTTCATCAAAATTAATACCATATGAAATATTTAATTTTATAACTTTCTTTTCTTCAATTTTTTCTTTTATAAAATTACTTACTTCCTTATCAATTTTATTTTCTTTCATTTTCAACATCGAAAGTTCTTCAATATCTTCTTTAGTTATAAATAATTCATTAACACTCGTAACAATTAAAGAATTACTTGTTCTTCCTATTTTACCTTCATATAAAAAATATATTTCATCCAAACATTTTTCAAATTCAATTTCATTAATTTTTTCATAATTATACTCATTTACTGAAAAACAATTTTTACCATTGATTTTATAATAATTCATTTTCCCCTCCAGTTAATCCTTTAACAATTACATTATACAATTATTATTTATTAATGCAAAGATAAGTTGATGAAAAAAACCAACTAAAGAAATCTTTAATTGGTTTATGTTTATAATGTAGATTCTCTAACTATTAATTTAGTATTAACAACATAATTAGTAGTTTCAATATTTCCATTTTCTAGTTTATTAATTAAAAGCCTAGCTGCATTATAACCAAGTTCCTCTTCTAAAATATCCACTGATGTCAATGTTGGTTCTCTATATTCAGATAAAGGCGTATTATTAAATCCAGCAACAGCAATATTTTTTGATAATTTTCTTTCTTCAATTACTTTATAAACACCAAATGCTAAAACGTCATCAGTTGTTACAACAGCATCCACTTCAAATTTTGAAATAATTCTCTGAAACGCATCATATCCTGATTTTTCTAAGTATTCAGCTTCTTCCACAATGTCATTATTAAAAGTAATATTATTATCATTAAGCGCTTTTTTATATCCATTTAATCTATCATTAGTTACATTGTATTTGATGTCTCCACCAATAAATGCAATATTTTTCTTCCCTTTTTTAATAAGGTGTTCAACTAAATTATACATCGCATTAACATTATCATTATCAACCCATAATGAATCTTTATATTCCCTCTGCCTTCCTATTGTTACATACGGCATATCTAAACTCCTTAAAAGTTCAATACTTTTATCATTTAATCTTACTGTTGTTAAAATTATTCCATCAACAACTCCCGCACGAATAAAATGATTAAGAGTAACTATTTCATCATCTTCATTATCTGTATTACTATACATGATATAATAATCATTTTCTTTAGCAAATTTACTAATTCCTGCAATTACTTTAATAAAAAACGGATTATGAAGAAATTCTTTAGTTGCACCTGGAAGAACTAGACCAAGGGTCCTAGTTTTACTTCTTGCTAAATTTCTAGCACTTACATTTGGATGATAATTAAGTTCCTCCATTACTTTAAAAACCTTTTTTCTAGTATCATCACTAATTTTTTTATTTCCAGAAATAACTCGTGATACTGTAGATGTTGAAACATTAGCTTTTATAGCAACATCTTTCATGGTAACGTTCATTCTTCACCCCTTTTTATATAATTTTAATAATCTTAAATTCACCTGGCGATAGTTTTAATTTGCCTGACTTAATAATACTTTCAGAGGCATATAAATCTCTATATTCTTTCATATTATTTAAGTTTATTTTAATACTTTTCTCACAGTTATTAATATAAATATGAATTTCTTCATTCTCATTAAATCTTTTAAATGATAATATATCTTTATTTTCAAGCCATCTAAATTCTCCATTTTTTATTACATCAAATTCATTTGAAATTTCAATAAGTTTTTTATATGCATTGAATAATTCCATATCCCAATCATTTTTATTCCATTTCATCGTTCTTCTACATTCAGGATCCATTTTTCCTGTAAGTCCTATTTCTGTGCCATAATATACTGAAGTACATCCAATATAGAAAAGTTCAAATACAAATACCATTAGAAGTTTTTTGCTATCACCTTTAGATTCCGTAATAAATCTTGGTGTATCATGACTATCAAGTAAATTCATCATTACTTCACTAACTTGTGTTGCATAATCAAAATATGTTCTATTTACTTTATATTTAAAAGTTTCAATATCAATTCTCTCTTTTGCAAAATACTCGTAACAAGCTGTTTGAATAGGATAATTCATAATTGAATCAAATTGATCACCCTGAAGCCATGAATTTGAATTATGCCATACTTCTCCTACTATATAGGCATCAGGTTTTACACTCTTTACAGCTTTTCTAAACTTTCTCCAAAACTCATGATCTATTTCATTTGCTACATCAAGTCTCCATCCATCAATATCAGTTTCTTCAATCCAATATTTTGCAACCTTTAAAAGATAATTAAAAACTTCAGGATTTGATGTATTAAGTTTTGGCATCTTAGGTTCAAAACCAAATGTTTCATAATTTAATTTCTTTTCATCAATTGGAAATTCATTAATATAAAACCAATTTTTAAATCTTGATTTCTCTCCATTTTCTTTAACATCTACAAATTTATCAAACATATATCCTGAATGATTAAATACCGAATCAAGAACAATTTTTATATTTAATTTATGAGCTTTTTTAACAAGCTTTTTCAAAGTTTCTTTTGTACCAAAATGAGGATCAATTTCATAATAATCTATAGTATCATATTTATGATTAGTAGTTGCTTTAAAAATCGGTGTCATATAAATAGCATTAATTCCCAAATCAGCTAAATAATCTAATTTTTGATATATACCCTCTAAATCTCCACCAAAAAAATTTTCTCTAGTTGGTTCAGTTTCCCAAGGAACTTTATTTTTAGGACTTATTAAATCATTACCATTAAAAAATCTTTCAGGAAAAATTTGATAAAATACTGCACCTTTAACCCAATCAGGAACTTTATGAATATCAATTTTATTAATATATGGGTAATGCATTAAATATTTTTGAATAATTTCTTCATCTAATAAATCTAATTCTTTTACATATCCCCACTCAGTAAAATAACCAACAATTTTATTATCATAAAGCTTAAATAAATACGCTAATCTATTTTTTTCAACACTTACTCTTGTAACAAAATAGTCAAATTCAAAATCCGAAAATATTTTTTCCATTTCAATAGTTTTTAAAGCTTTAAAATCATATTTATCTCCATAAAATAATTCAATTTTTTTTAAATCATCTTTTTTTGCTTGGAATCTAATTTCAACTTCTTTTTCATTATAGGCAAAACACATATTGCTAATTGGTCTATGTTTCAATGCATATTTATTAATCATTTTTCCTCCTTGTGCAACCGTTTGCATTATCATACCATAAAACCCTTTTTCTATCAAACAAAAAAAGTTCCTTAAAAAAGAAACTTATTTTAGTATTTCATTTAATGCATCAATTGTATTATCAATATCTTCTTCGGTATTAAAATACCCTACTGAGAATCTTAATGTTCCTTCAGGATATGTTCCAATTATCTTATGAGCATATGGCGCACAATGAAGACCTGATCTAGTCATAATTCCATATTGCTCATCAAGTTCAAAACTCAACATTCCTAAATCATAATTTTCAATATATATAGATACAGTAGAAACTCGCTTTTCAATATCTATTACACCTTTAATTTGAATTCTATCATTTTTTAAAAATCCATCGATAAGTCTTTTAGTGAGTTTCATTTTCTTTTCATGAATTTTATCAATTCCAATTTCCAAAATAAAATCAACACCAGCTTTTAAACCAGCAATTCCAATTGTATTTGTAGTACCACATTCAAACTTATCCGGTAAAAAATCTGGTTGTATATCTTTATCTGATATGCTTCCAGTTCCACCCTGTATAAAAGAGTCAATTTGATTCTCAACTGGACTTTTTATAATAAATCCACCAGTACCTGTAGGTCCATATAATCCTTTATGACCAGTAAAAGCTAAAATATCAATATTTAATTCTTTTAAATCAATTTCAACACTTCCTGCTGTTTGAGCTGAATCCACCATATAAATAATATTTTCTTTCTTAGCTAAATCTCCAATTTCTTTTATTGGCAACATTGTCCCGGTTACATTTGAAGCATGTGTTGTAATAATAAGTCGTGTATTTTTTTTAATAGAATTTTCTATATCTATTAAATTAACTTCACCTTTTTCATTTGCTTTAACAAAATCAACTTCAATTTTATTTTTATTAATCATTTGATTAAGCGGTCTTACTATAGCATTATGCTCCATCATTGTAGTGATTACATGATCGCCTTCTTTTAACATTCCTTTTAAAATCATATTTATCGCATATGTTATATTGTGAGTAAAAATCACATTCTCGGGCTTATCAAAATTAAATAGTTCACAAAATGACATTCTAGCTTCTAAAAGTATTCTGCCAGCATCCAAAGATTGCTGATACCCTCCTCTACCAGGTGAACATCCAATATTATCATAATAATTAATCATTGCTTCTCTTACTAAAGTAGGTTTGATTTTGCTTGTTGCAGCATTATCTAAATATATCTGTTTTTTATCCATAATTTCCTCCCTACCCAATTATATTTAATTAATAAATTTTTTCAAGAATTATTAATTTTATTAATATATTATCTTAATCTATTAAGTAAATTAATATCTTCTAAAATATAATCACTAGGTTTAACATGCATATCATAAGACATATTATTTCCTTTATCTGGAATTCTAGGACTTATTAATACTTCTCCAAGTCTCTCTAAAGTGAGCATTCTATTATGAGTATTTTGATACTCAAATTCAGCAACTCTCATAATATCTAATGCATTTTTTAATGCCACTTCAGAAAGCATTACAATTCCATCATTATCAATATCTTCAATATAATGTGGGTTAGTATATGGCATAATCATGTTAATTGATTCGATAAAATTCCTTAAAGGCTCTTTTTCTTTCCATGCTCCATCACCACCAATAAAAGGATATAACTTGCTTTCATAAAACCATACTTTAATATTTGGAAGAAAATATGCTGATGTTACATCATAATCTTTCTTTTCAGTAAGTGCTTTCCCTTTTCCACTCATTATTCCAACAATCAGTTTCTCAACTTTAATATCATGTTTCTTTAATAACGGTTCCAAAACTTTTATTCTATACCCTTTATTGAGTAAATCATCAACCAAAATAACAGGTCTTTTAAATGATTTTATCATTTTTATTTGATTTTCAATCGACATATAATATGGTGATGCTTTAATTTCATGAAAAGAAAGATCTTCATTAAAATACTTTTCAACATGTAAAGTTTTGGTAACCGTATTAGGAATTATTCCCTGCTTAAAAATAGCTCCAAAAGGAATACACATAGCTTCGCCATAATTACGAGCTCCAGATGGTATAGTAGACACATTATTTACTTCACAAATTTCCTTAATTAAATTTTCATGAAGCATTGTTCTACTATAGTTCATTAATAACTTACCCTTATATAAACTTGTTATAGCTTTTTGAAGTCTTCTCCTTGTTTTTCTAAGTACTAAAAGCATATTTTTATTATTTTTAAATTCATCTTTAAACATTGAAGCAATATCAAGATTAAGAACAATTGGGGCTGTCATATTTACAACATAAGGAATATTTTCCTCATCGTTATTTTCAACTTCAATAAAACCGTGATTGTTTAATAATCTTTTAATTTCTTTATTAATATTCTTCCTTATTTTATCAATGTAAATACAATAACTATAATCTTTTTCAATTACATATGAAAGTGTTTCAGCTAAAGTCATTTGTAGAGAATCTTTATAATTCGAAAATTTATTTCTAAATATAAAATCAATAATAATAATTCTACCAACTGAATTTTCTATAACATAATTCATTACCATTTCACTATTAAACTCAGTAGTTATTTCTAATGACTTAATTGTATGAAAACCTGAAAGGCCAATAATTTCACCATTTTTTTCGATATCTCTAATTATCAAAAGTCTAAAATGTTTTTTCATTGAAGTCTTTTCGAACTTTTTATATACTTCATCTGAAGATATATCATAAATTTTACTGATTTCCATTAAAAGTTTTTCAGAAAATTCATCAATAATTTCAACTTTAATTGATTTTGCTGTAACAATATTTTTAAACTGCGGTTCTTTTTTATAAAGTCTATTATCATAAATATATTTTTCAGCAAATGGATCAACTAAATCAGAAATATCTCTATTAGTATCAATATAATTTCTTATTTGTGTTGAAGAAATATGTTCATATTCTCTACCTAATTCTATTCTTATAGTTGCTTCTGGTAGTTTTCCGATTACATCTTTTAATTTTTTATGATCAGTTTCACTCATCATATGAGGTCTTTCAAAAACAACATGAGGTAAATTCGTTATTTCTGATTCAGTATTATTATACGCTGACGCATGAATCAATACATCACTACCTACTGCTAAAAAAACAACTGTATCTTTAAAATCTTCTTTAACTTTTAAAACGTCCTCACCATTAGCAATGTTTATTGATATTTCTTTTGGTAAAATAAATATACCTAATTCTTTTGCAATAGATCTTCTAATAATATTTCTTCTAATAACATTAGGTTGTGTTTTTTTAGACCATGAAAACTCATCAATTGCCAATTGAACTTCAAAACCCATATTTCTTATTTCAAGTGCTATAGTTCTATGACTCCTTGAAAAAGGATCAAATGCTCCAGGAAAAATAGCAACTTTCTTATATGCATTAATATCTAGTTTTTTATAAAGAAATCTATATTCTGAAATAAAACTATATATTTCTTTTAAAGCTGAAGAATTATTAATAAATAATAAATCATTTGATTCTTCAATTTCAGTAATTAAAGTAATTAATTTTTTTATTACAATATCAAAAATTTCCTTTTTTTCATTCAATGTCAATATATTAGATTTAAATATATCTATTCCAATAACATTTAAAGCTATTTGAGTATCAAAAGATTCATCATGTGAAAAACCTGATAAAATAATACCAATCAATCTTTCTAGCCTATTTTTATGTTTAAATGAATTTTCTTTATAAATTAATTTATACTCTGAGTATCTTGTAATTGAAACACCTGCAGTTTTTTGAAATAATGCTATTAATTTCACGTTATTAGTTGCAAGTTGACTATAAAAATGATCAACTATTTCATCAAATTCCACTGGGTTTAAATGTAATAAAAGTCTTCCTAAATATTCAGGTATATATTTAGTAAATTCATAACTCTCCATTTCTAAAGATCTTATCAATTCAACGACAATATCATTTTTTTGTTCAAAGGTTAAGTGAGGAAATATAGAAATTAAACCTTTGCCGGCAGTATTTCTTACATTTTCATAAGCACTTACTTTTAAAAGATTACATAAATGCTGTGCCATATAAAAAGTATTACTATAATCATGTAAAACTATATTTCTAAGTAAAAGCTCAATTTGAAATCTTTTTGAAATTGCATAAGTAGCAGTTTTTAAATTGCTTAAAAATATATCAGAAGTAAATTTCAAATCATCTAAACATATTTTTCTGTATTTATTAAGCACTTTATCTTCAACTGAAATACGCTCAGCTAATTTAAACCAAGCAAAATTTTCAGCAGGATCTTTTTTATCAAAAATACCTTCTTCTACCAACTGTCTTAAATGAAAAAGTTCAAATTCATCTTCTTCCAAATAAGGATATATTTCAAAAAGTGTATTTAATGCTCTCAATTTTAATTTTTGATCACTTGAGAATACCAATTTCATTATAAATTTAATAATATCCTCACGTTGATTTCTTGAAAATTTTTCATATCTTAAAATCCTTGTTAATTTTAATAAATAAAATTCCCATTTTTCATTCATTTTTTCATCATTAAAATATTTTAGTAAAATATTAATACTATCCGACATTTTTTCATCAGATAAACTTTCAAAGTAACCCAAAACAATTTCTCTTAAAGAATAACTAATTAACTCCCTATGCTTTTCAATAATTGATTCAGGGGGATTTAATGCTTTCTCTACAAATTTTCCAAACAATTCCAGAGTTGTATAATCCGCTTGCGCTCTTAAAGCTTGTTCAGGTAACTCTTTTCTTAGTTTTTCATCATATGTTGAAATCAATTTACCTATTAATTTACCACAAAGTTCTCTTATATCTTCTTCTTTTGTAATTAAATTTCCAAATAAAAATTCAATAATTATTATTTTTTGTTTTTGAGTTAAGTATGTAAAATACTCATCAAAAACTTCAACATATCCTCTAATAACATTAGCATCTCTTGTAGTTCTTACTTCTTCAAGAAGTTTGCTCAAAGACGCTTCATCTCTTAATCTATGCATTAATTCAATATTATGTCTTATTGATAAAAATATTGTATTTTCAATTATTTCTTCACCATTCATAATTGGATATAATTTCTTTTCAATTTGAATAACTTTGTTATCCTTTTCATTTGGTTCGATATTTATTGAAAAATCTAATAAATAATTCTCAAAATCTTTTAATTTACTATATACTTTTCTATATCTATTCTCTTTTTTCGCATCAACATTATCAAGTTTATTTAAAATTACATTAAATGCTTCATCAAGCGAATAAAATTTCATTATTTCATTTCCATCTTTATCTCTACTAGCTTTTACTCGAAAATCAGCAAATATTAAAATTAGAGATTCAATCGAAAGGTTTTCAAGTTCCAAATCCCATGTAGAATGATTAATAGCAACATTTCTTATATATACAATATTTCTATTTCTAAACCATTCGCCAGTATAATAATAATGGAAATAAGCAACTCTATGTTGTTCATTCTTTTTACAACCATATTTTCCAATATCATGACCTGCAGCAGCACCTGAAACTCTTCCTAAATCAACTTGAATACCAGCTTTCTTAAGTTGTCTTGCTACATTTAAACTTAAATAATGAACACCACAAATATGATCAAAAGTTGTATAACCAGATATTTCTTGATTCAGTTTCATCATTTCCTCAACATACTCATTTTTATAATATTTCATAAATTTTAAATATTCAGTTGGATCTTCAATCTCGCTAATTTCTTTTCTTGTTAAAAATTTAATTGCATATTTACTTTGCCAAGTATCAATATCACTGTTTTTTTCATATTTAATAAAACATCTTAGAATTTCTAAATAAACAATCGTAACTTTATTATATTTTTCATTAACTTTTTCTTCCATAACATCAGGGAATGCTTTTTCTAAAGTGAAATCATAGAAATGATTAATAGGTTTCTCAGGTAAATTATCATTTGATATCTTATATAAAAGAGATTCAAAGACACTAAAAATTTCTCTAGCATTAAAATTTTCATTTTGAACTAGTTCTATTATCCTACTTATATTTAATTTAGACGCAAAAAATTTGCTAATATATATATTATCATTTTCATTAATCGTTTCACAATTTTGAATTGCTGTTCGTATATCATTTAAAATTCTTTTCATAATTATCCCCTTTACTTTTTATATTATCATATTTTAACAATATTGTGAACCTATGAGATAAATCACATACTCAATAGAGTTTCCTTGAGGAAACATAATAAATCATTTATAATATAATTAACTAAAGGAGATGTCAAATATGTCAGAGAAATTTAATGAATTAGGAAAAAATTTAGATAAAACCAAACTTGGTTATTACATTGATAATGTTTCAAGGTTAGAAATTGCTCATTTGAATTTTGAATTCGAAAAAATAGGAATTACTTTTTCTCAATTTCGTGTTCTTAATTGGGTGTGGAGATATAAGGAACTTACACAAAAGGAATTACATGAATTAGTTAAAATAAAACCTTCTTCATTAACAACCATTTTAAATATTCTTATAAAAAAAGATCTAGTTAAAAGAAATTCTGATGATAATGATGCAAGAATTCGTATAATAACATTAACTAACAAATCACTTTTATTAGAAATAGAAGCTTGGAATATTATTAATAATTTTGATTGTAAAATAAAAGAAATATTAACTGATGATGAATATGAAATTACTCTTAACAGTTTAAGAAAATTAATGAGCGCTTTATAATAGCCAAAATAATAAAAGGTTACTGAAAATTATAATTTTCCTGTAACCTTTTATTTTTGCTATTTAAGCAATTGTTTCTATTTTATTTTCGTATAACTCATATTTTTTATTTTCCATAATATCAATAATTCTTTCCACTAATTCATACATATCTTCAAACCGCAAATATAATGGTACTGGTGCAAATCTTATTACATTTGGATATCTAAAATCAGGAATAACTTTTTGAGCTTTTAATGCTTCATTTATTCTTATTGCATCATCATGTTCTAATGCTAAATGGCCTCCTCTAATTTCATCATCATAAGGTGTTCCAATTACAAAATCATATTTTTTTAGTTTATTTTCAGTTAAATATCTTAAATATGCAGTTAGTT
Organism: Clostridiaceae bacterium HSG29; assembly: GCA_030377915.1. GTDB lineage: Bacteria > Bacillota > Clostridia > Peptostreptococcales > Acidaminobacteraceae > HSG29. The sequence continues at coordinate 10,656 of JAUCFZ010000016.1, read as the reverse complement.
TAAGTGATTTTTCTCTTAAATTTTTTATTCCTGCTTCTTCATACATTTTTAATGAACCTTCTAAAGGAGCCATACTTAAAATATTTTGTGTTCCTGATTGCCAACCACCAGCATTTGATGCTTTATCAAATTCATAGTTAAGTTGAAATTGCGTTTCTTTTACATTTCCATGCCATCCAGGTAAACCTGCAGGTTTATCAAAATGTTTTTTATTTATATATAGTCCCGCACTTGCTCCAGGTCCACCATTTAAATACTTATAATTACACCATATAGCAAAATCAGGATTTATTTTTTTAAAATCATGTGGAACTGCACCTATTGAATGACACAAATCCCAACCTATAATTATATCTCTTTTATGCGCTTCTTTAGTTATCAATTCCATATTTAAAAGCTGTCCACTTCTATATAATACTGATGGAAGTAAAATCATAAAAACATCGCTTGTCATTGCATCAATAAAATCATTTTCATTTATTAGTTTTCCATCTCTACTTTTAACAATTTTTATACATTTATCAGGGTCTAACCCTTTTAATTTTAGCTGGCCATCAACTGCATATCTATCGGTCGGAAAATTTAAATCATCAACAAGTATTTTATATTTTTCTTCTGTTGGATGATAAAAAGTTCCAATAGCTGTATGAATATTAATAGTAGTATTTGCATGAACTGTAACTTCATCTTTTCGAGCATTTAGTAATGGCGATAATAGCTCTCCTAAATAATCTTGATAAAGAAATAATTGTTTTTCAGATTTTGTCCAACAATTAATTCCTAATGTCTTCCACTCTTCAAGTACTCTAAATAGTGATTTTTCAGCATCTTTTGAACAAAGACCTAAGGAATTTCCATCCATATAAATTTCACCTTCATTTAAATAAAATCTATCTCTAAAATGAGCTAGCGAATCGTTTGAATCCATTTTAATTGCAAAATCTCTTCCATCCTCAAATACATATTTCATTTTATCCTCCTATTATATTTAGCTATCTAATCTTTAGCTATCTAAATACTATCATCTCTATAATATTATGTCAACTATTATAAAAATTATAACGAATTAATATTTTTATAATAAATTATTAAAGAATGCCGATAATATCAATAAGAGGGGGTGTTATCATGACTGTAAAAATTAATAGATCTGCTACTAAAATAATGTATTCAAGTTATAAATCAAATAATTCAACTACTCAAAAAATTGAAAGATCAATCACTTCATTTAATAGTAAACTATTTGAATCAAATGAATGCTTAGAAATTATTGACGAATTTTATAATTCATTAAGAGAACATCAAAAAAAGAGAAATAAAAATCAAAAGAATGGAATTAATTATTATATCGATGATTTAATACTATTAGTAAAAAAATACAATAATAATTATATGAATTTATTAACTTATGATCGCAAATTTAATAAAACTCATAGTAAAGATCTTTTATCTGAAGTAAGCAAATTTCATTTTAATTTATATCAAATAGGAATTGAAATCAGCAAATCTGGACTTCTTAAATTAAATGTTTTATCTTTAAAAGACAAAGTTCATGATTCTATAACTTCTTTGGATTTCATTTATGAAAAGCACGGTTTAATTGATACTATTGAAACCTTCCTTATAAATCAAATAGATCAGTTCTATATGATTCACATTAACAAAAAAGTATAAAAGCTTCCAAATCAAATAAATTGATAGGAAGCTTTTTAATTATTATCTTAATTTTATTTCTAATTCTTCTTCAAGTTTGGAAATAACTGCATTATATTTTTTAGTTACTTCTTTTTCTTTTAATGTTCTTTCTTTTGATCTAAATGTTAAGTTATAAGCCATTGATTTATATCCTTCTTCAATTTGCTTTCCTTCATAAATATCAAATAAACTAACACTTTCTAAATTATTTCCACCATTTTTATTAATTATATCTAGTATTTCTTGATGAGTTATTTCTTTTTTCACCAAAAGTGCAATATCTCTTTGAATAGTTGGATATTTAGCAATTTTTTCATATTTAATATCAATATTCGCCATCTCTATCACTACATCAAAATCCAAATCAATAACAAATACTTCTCTTTCAATATCGAAATTTGCTAAAGTTTTAGGGTGAACTTCACCAATTGATCCTAATAATTTCTTATCAGACCAAACTGTTGCACATTTTCCTGGATGGAATACATTATCATTTTTTTCTTTTAAAAGAGTATAATCTTTTATTCCCATGCCATCAAGGAAGTTCTCTAAAACTCCTTTAGTTGTATAAAAAGTTTCATTATCTCCATAACTTCCTACTACAATACGCTTTTTCTCATAAGGAAGTTCAACTACTGGAATATCTTTTGGAATAAATATATTTCCAAGTTCAAATAAACTTAATTCTTCAATTTTTCTATTATAATTATTTTTTATAACTTTTAACATATTTGCAATTAAATTAGTTCTCATCATGCTGAATTCTTCACCAAGTGGATTTTCAATTTTAACATATCTTCTTAAATGACTTTCTTCAGAGATTCGCAAATCATTTAATGTTGAAGGACTAATAAACGAATATGTTGTAATTTCACTAACTCCATTTGCAAATAAAATTTCTTTTGCTAAAGAATCTAATTTTTGAGTATATGTTTTTTCTCCCCATGAATTTCCTTGAGGTAATGTATTTTCAATATTTTCATAACCATAAATTCTTCCTATTTCTTCTACAAAATCAATTTCAGTATTTAAATCAAGTCTGTATAAAGGTGGTATCGCAGTAATATTATCGCCATCAACAGTAGTTTTAACATTCAATTTTCCAAGTATATTTGCCATTTCATCAGCTTCAAGATCAAAACCAATTAATTTATTAACGCGACTCGCTCTTACATTGATTTCATTTTCTTTTACTTCTTCTGGATATATATCAATTATGCCTTTTACTACTTCACCTGCTCCTAAAAGTTCAATCAAATTACAAACTCTTTTAGCAGCATCTTCTGCTATAGAAGGAGAAATTCCTTTTTCATATCTTGCAGATGCTTCAGTTCTAAGAGCTAAATTTTTAGAAGAGACTCTAATATTTCTAGAATCAAAATTTGCTACTTCAATTAAAAGATTCTTAGTTGTATCTTTTACTTCTGTATTTTCTCCACCCATAATTCCAGCAAGTGCAACAGGTTTTTCAGCATCACAAATAACTAAATTTGTTGCGTCAAGTTTTCTTTCAACTTCATCTAGAGTTGTAATTTTTTCTCCATCATTTGCAGTTCTTACAATAATTTTATTTCCTTCTAAAGTATCAAGGTCAAATGCATGAATTGGTTGACCATATTCAAGCATAACAAAGTTTGTAATATCAACAACATTGTTAATTGGTCTAACTCCAGCTTTCATTAATAAAAGTTGAAGCCAAGAAGGTGATTCTTTTATTTCAACATTCTTAATTACTTTAGCAGCATATCTTTTACAAAGCTCATTATCTTTAACTTCAATACTAATATAATCATCAATATTATCTACTTCATTTTTTATTGTTAAATCCGGCATTATAAGCTCTTTATTTAATGTTGCAGATGTTTCTCTAGCCATTCCTAGCATGCTTAAACAATCAGGTCTATTAGGAGTTATTTCAAACTCAATAATTGGATCATCCATTGGAAGCTCAACTTTTACATTTTCTCCAATTTTATAATCCCCTCTTAAAATAAATATTCCGTCAATATACTTTTGAGGTATTACACTCTTATTAAATCCCATTTCTTCAACTGAACAAAGCATACCATCAGATAATTCGCCACGAAGTTTACCACGCTTAATTTTAGTTCCATCAGCAATAAAAGCTCCATTTACCGCAACTGGAACTATATCTCCAACCGAACAATTTGTTGCACTTGTAATTATTTGAAGAACTTCATCCTTAATATCTACTTTCATAACAAATAATGAATCAGCATTTGGATGGTTATCAATTGTAGTAATCTTTCCCACAATTATTTTTTTGAATTTATCAGACATATTGTCAACACCTTCAGTGTTTGAACCTGTCATAATAAGTTTTCTTTCAATATCATCTATATTTTCATTTTTAACATCAACATATTTATCTAACCAACTAATTGGAACTAACATTTACCCCTCCTACTAAAACTGTTTTAAGAATCTAACATCGTTTTCAAATAAAACTCTTATATCATCAATTTCATACTTAAGCATTGCAATTCTATCAATTCCCATTCCAAATGCAAAACCACTATATTTTTCTGAATCTATTCCACATTCTTCTAATACTTTTGGATGTACCATTCCACAACCAAGAATTTCAATCCAACCATTACCACTACAGAATTTACAGCCTTTTCCACCACATTTAAAACAAGTAACATCAACTTCAGCACTTGGCTCTGTAAACGGAAAATCATGAGGTCTAAATTTAGTCATTGTATTTTCACCAAAAACTCTTTTAGCAACTAAATCTAAAGTTCCTTTTAAATCTGCCATAGTAATATTTTCATCTATTACAAGTCCCTCAATTTGATGGAACATTGGTGAATGAGTAGCATCAAGTTCATCAAATCTAAAACATCTTCCTGGTGAAATAATTTTAATTGGTGGCTCTTGTGATTTCATTGTTCTAATTTGAACCGGTGATGTCTGAGTTCTTAATAAAAGTTCATCGTTAATATAAAATGTATCTGATTTACTTCTTGATGGATGATTCTCTGGAGAATTCAAAGCATCAAAGTTATTATAAACAGTTTCAATTTCAGGTCCTTCAGCTATCATAAATCCCATACCTATAAAAATTTGATTTAATTCATCAATCATTTTGCTAATTGGATGTTGATGTCCAACTTCTTTTTTTACTCCCGGAATTGTAACATCAATATCTTCATTTTCGAGTTTCTTTAAAAGCATTTTTTCTTCAAGCATTTTTTCTATTTCTTTTATATGATTTTCAATTTTATTTCTAACTATATTTGCTTTTTTTCCAATAATAGGTTTTAATTCAACTGGAAGTGAACCCATTTTCTTTAATACTTCAGTAACTTCACCCTTTCTTCCCAAAAACTTGACTTTTATTTCAGCCAATTCTTCTAAAGAAGAACATTTTTCAATTTGATTCGTTGCTTTTTCAAACATTATATCCAATATCTTTTCCAAATTGTTGCTCCTTTCCAAAAATAAAAAAACCTCCATCCCAAAAGGGACGAAGGTTACTCCGCGTTACCACCCAAATAGCCATTATGACCACTCATATACATGTATCGTATGTTATCCGGCAATATTTTTAATATTGCAGCTCCAAAGCGAACTTCACAATAACCTTTGTTAGAGGGTCTCAGCATATCCTCTTCTCTGTAAACTCACACTATTGCTACTTTCTTTTTCTTAGCTTAAACTATAATAGCTATTATAGCACACAATTTATTTTGACTCAATAACTTCTTTTATCTTATACATCATAATTCCAGTTGCTACACCTGCATTAAGACTTTCTGCAGTACCTTCAATTGGAATTTTAACAGAAATATCAGCTTCTTTTAAAACTTCATCCTCAATTCCATTTCCTTCATTACCAACTATTAAAACAACTTTTTTATTATAATCAACATCATTATAACTAATATTTGTATCAGCTTCTGTTGCAATAATTTGATAATCGTTTTGTTTTAATTCTTTTATAAAACTAGAATTCTCATTAATTAAATAAATATTTGTATTTAAAATAGAACCCATTGTTGATCTTATAACTTTTTGATTATAAGGGTCTACAGTTCCTTTAGAAATAAATATCTCACTAAATCCAGAAGCATCAGCAGTTCTAATAATAGTTCCTAAATTGCCTGGATCTTGTACACTATCAACAAAAACACATTTGTTTTTTAAATTTTCAAAATCTATTTTATCTGATAAAGATCTTATTTTAATTACTGCAATAACACCTTGATTTGTAATTGTATCAGCTAATTTATCAAAAATAACATCATCAACCTGAGCATATTCAAGATTTTCTTTATATATTCTTTTTACAATACCTCTTCCACCACTTACTTCAAAAACACGTGTAGAAAATAAAACAAATTCAATCTCAGCACCTAAATCAATTGCATGATTTAGAATTTTTATACCTTCAACAATATATTTTCCTTCTTTATGTCTTGTTTTTCTTGTACTTAATTTTCTTACTAACTTGAGTTTACTATTGTCAAACGATTCAATTATCATATCTCTGCCCTTTCAATTTTCTGAAGATCACTATTATTACCAATTACTATTAAAATATCATCTTTTTTTATTTTATAAGTTCCAATTAAAGAAATATTAATATCTTCACCATGTTTTATTGCCATAACATTAATTCCATATCTAGATCTCATATCAATTTCAATCAAAGATTTTCCAACCCAATCATCTAAAACAAGCAATTCCATAACACTGTAGTCGGGTGCAAATTCAATGAAATCCAATACATTTTTTGAAACTAAATTTTTAGCTACTCTAATTCCCATTTCTCTTTCAGGAAAAACAACCCTATCTGCACCAATTTTATATAAAATTTTTGCATGAAGTTCATTTTGTGCTTTTGCAATTACTTTTTTAACTCCTAATTCCTTAACCATTAATGTTACTAATAAAGAAGCTTGAATATTTGCTCCAATTGATATTACTGCGACATCAAAATTACTTATCCCTAAAGATTTAATTGAATTTTCATCAGTTGCGTCAGCTTGAACAGCATATGTAACAGTTTGAGAAATATTTTGAATAATTTCTTCATTTACGTCTACAACCATAACTTCCTTACCCAATTCCACAAGTTTTGTAGAAAGAGCTTCTCCAAATCTTCCACACCCAATTACAACAAATTGTTTATCCACATTTCACGCTCCTAACCTACATAAATCTTTCCTTCAGGATATCTAATTAATGTTTTTTTACCTGAATGTTTTGTCGCTATTGCAGTCGCAACCGTTAATGGCCCAACTCTACCTAAAAACATGGTAATCGTAATAATTACTTTTCCAAAAGATGATAATCCGCCTGTTATTCCTGTTGATAAGCCTACAGTTCCAAAAGCTGAAACAGATTCAAAAAATATATCAATAAATTCAAATTTTACCTCTGTAATTGATAAAATCATTGTTACTACTATAACTAATGTTAAAGCTATAATAAGTATTGATAAAGCTCTTGAAATTGTTTCATTAGATATTCTACGTTTAGCAAATACAATTTCATTTTTTCCAGTTATTTCTGCATAAACTGCTAAAAGAATCAAACCAAAAGTTGCAGTTTTTATTCCACCTGCAGTTGATCCTGGTGAACCTCCTATAAACATATATATAATCGTTAAAAATTTAGAAGAATCTCGTAATCCACCAGTTGGAATTGAATTAAATCCAGCAGTTCTTGGTGAAACCGATTGAAAAGCTGAAGCCAATAGTTTATCTTTAAATGATAGATTTCCTAATGTTTCAGGATTACTATATTCTAAAACAAAGAAAAATACCAAACCAGAAATCAGTAAAGCAAAAGTTACCGTTAATATAAGTTTCGAATGTAAAGATAGTTTCCTCATTTTTTTCACTTTAACAATATCAATTATTACAGTAAATCCAATACCACCTAATATTATTAAAAACATTATAGTAAAATTTATAATAGGATCACCTACATAATTTTCAAGACTGTTTCCTATGATATCAAATCCAGCATTACAAAATGCAGACACTGAATGAAACAAACCAAAAAACATACCTTTTTTCATTCCAAATTCTGGAATAAATTTTGTTGCAAGTAAAACCGCACCAACTAATTCAATTATAAAAGTTGCCTGCATAATTCTTATTGTTAATCTAACAACTCCTGAAATTGTAAACTGACCAAGAGATTCTTGAATCATTATTCTATTTCTAAGCCCAATCTTCTTACCCATTAAAATGGCAATTAAAGTTGCCATGGACATAAATCCAAGTCCACCTATTTGAATCAACATCATAATAATAATTTTCCCAAATATACTCCAGTGCTGAGCCGTATTAACAACTATTAATCCTGTTACACATACTGCAGATGTTGAAGTAAATAAAGCATTTATTATTCCAACACTTTCACCATTCTTAGATGCAATTGGAAGTGCAAGTAAAATAGCTCCTAAAAGTATTACAGTAATAAATCCATATGCTAAAACTGAAGATGGATTGATTTTATTATTCGCTTTTATTGATTTTATTTTATACATTGCGATCTCCTGATATTTCTTTTTATCATATCATAATATTTATCTCATTACATTATATATATTTTAATGAAAACTTTCAATTATTTTTACTTGTCAAAAAAATTAACCACTGATTATCAGTGGTCAATTTATTTTTTTATAAATTTTCTTTTGCAATAGATACTAATTTTGCAAAATCTTCTGGATTATGAATTGCCATCTCAGAAAGAACTTTTCTGTTGATTTCAATCTCAGCAACTTTTAAACCGTGAATAAATTTTGAATAACTTAATCCGCTTAATCTAGTTCCTGCATTAATTCTTGTAATCCATAATTTTCTAAAATCTCTTTTTCTTTGTTTTCTTCCGCTATATGCTGAACTTAATGATTTAATAACTGCAGTATTTGCAGCTCTAAATACAAGACTTTTTTGTCCAAAAAAACCTTTTGCTAATTTTAATATTTTCTTATGTTTCTTTCTTGCGTTCATTCCACCTTTTACTCTAGCCATTTTATATGCCTCCTATTTTAACTATATGGTAACATTGCTTTAACTTTTTTAGCGTCACAAGCAGCAATACTTCCAGATTTTCTTAAATTTCTTTTTCTTTTTGGAGACATTTTAGTTAATATATGACTTCTAAAAGCTCTTTTAGTTTTTATTTTTCCTGATGCAGATTTCTTAAATCTCTTTGCCGATCCACTATGTGTTTTCATCTTAGGCATTTTTGTTCCTCCTTATATCGTACGTTTTGGTTCAATATATGCAATCATATTACGACCTTCAATTTTTGCTCTTTTTGAAATATTACATACGTCTAATCCTACGAAATTGATAAATCTATCAATTACTCCATAGCCTAATTCTTTATGTCCCATTTCTCTTCCTCTGAACTTTAGTGTAATTTTAACATTATTTCCAGCTTTAATAAAATCTTTTGCTTTATTAGCTTTAGTTTGTAAATCATGATCTTCAATTTTAACACTAAGTCTTAACTCTTTTGTCTCAACAGCTGAACTATTTTGTCTAACACGTTTTGCTTTTTTAGCAAGTTCGTATTTATATTTACCATAGTCCATCATTTTACAAACTGGTGGGTTTGCACCAGGAGCAACCTTTATTAAATCAAATCCCTTTTGTGAAGCTAATTCAATCGCATCACTAGTTAAAAGCACTCCAAACTGTTCTCCATCGTCACCAATAACCCTTACTTCACGATCTTTAATGCTTTCGTTTATTTCAGGTTTTTTACTTTTAATATCTGCACCTCCTATAATTTATTTTACAACTTATATAGTTGTAATTATCATTTAAATAATAAAAAAACGGGTCTCAAACCCGTTAAACTCAAATACACATACTTATCCTATAAGTAAAATAAAAAACTGTGTAACACATACGAACCTTGGTTGTATGGTGAGAAACGAATTCCTTCTTGACAATTATTATTAAATTTTCAATACTTGATTAGTTTATCATTAAATATTAGAAATGTCAATTTTTTTCCGTATTAATATTCAACTATTTTTTCAATTATTCCACCACCGATTACGTTACTATCATAATAAAATACAATAGCTTGCCCTAAAGTAATCGCCCTTACCTCTTCATGAAAAACAACTTTCATTCTATTGTTATCAATTTTTTTCACCTTACATTTCAAAAAATAACCCCATTGGCAAATTTTAGCTGTAAGCTCTATATCTTCAATATTTAAGTCAGGATTAATAATATTTATCTCTTTTGCAATTAATATCTTATGATAAGCTAATTTATCATCACCTAATACAATTTCATTGCTATCGCCAATTATTTCAATAACAGTATATTTTTCATTTGTTTTTAAGCCTAGATTCCTTTTTTGCCCTATTGTAAAATTATAAATTCCATTATGACGACCTAATATTTTCCCGTTTATATCAACAAAATTACCAGATACATCAACTTTATTATTTTCATTAATAAATAATCTATAATCATTTTCATCAGTAAAACAAATATTAACACTTTCGCGTTTATCTGATATTTTAAAATCAAAATCTTTTACAATTTCCTTTACTTCACTTTTATTTTCAATATCTCCAAGTGGAAAAAGTGTATGTTCAAGTTGCCACTGATTAAGAAAATACATAAGATAAGTCTGATCTTTAATTAAATTTTTAGGTTTCATAATACTATATATTTTAGTCTTCTTATCATATATTTTTTTAATATAATGTCCTGTTGCAATAAAATCTGCATTATGAATTTCTAATAAATCATAAAATAATCCAAATTTAATATTTTGATTACATTTTAAACATGGATTTGGAGTATATCCATTTATATATTCATTAATAAAAGGTTCTATTACTTTTTCATGAAAAAGTTCTTTATAATCATAAATGAAATGCTTTATTTTTAATTTTTTAGCAATTCGTTTTGCATCACTTAAAGATTCCTCATTAAATTT
>JAUCFZ010000015.1:18039-28461 GCA_030377915.1 Clostridiaceae bacterium HSG29 | reverse complement strand
AATAATAATGTAAGAAATAATAGAAAAAATGAAAAAGGAGAATTATGGATATTATTTTATTTTTAATAAGGATTTTTTTTGGATTTGGTTTGCTGTTAATATTATATAAAATTTTTAAAGTTTTTGGATATAAAATGAAAAAAATATCTGAATATATTGATGAGGTAAAGGAAGAAGAGAAAGAAAATAAATAAGGAATTAAGAATTATAACATTGTTAAAAAAACAATTAAGATGTTGACTATAGCATACCATTATGATATCTTTTTTGTACAAGTTAATAATCTCTGAAGTTTTTCAATCTAAGGATTTATCTATGGTTGACTGACCGGGGTGTTATGAGAAATTGTGATGCCTCCCATTGTGGAAAAGAGTATATTTAATAGATACATTTTATATAAAATGTTATTAAAATAATATTAAACTTTCCTTTTGGAAAGTTTTTTTGTTTTAAAAATAGGATATTAAATTAATGATTGTATTTTAAAAAAAGTACAGTTTTTATATAGAAGATGAAAAGTGAAAATTATAATTAATTTAAAAGAGGTGGACGAATGAAGAAGAAATTAATAATCGTACTAGTAGTGTTACAATTAATAATGGTTGTATCTTTTGCAGGGAATAAACAATTAGAATTTGTTTCATCATCAATTAATGATGGTGACACTGAAGTATCTATGGAAGCAGAAATTAATTTAGAGTTTTCTAATAATGTTACAAATATGAAAGTAAAAGACAATAATATATCTGCTTTCTCTTTAGTAAATGGAAAAGGTGAAAATATTGATATTGATGTAATTGTTCCTGATGAACAAATCAATCCAGAATTAAAAAGAATGATAACTATAAAACCTGTTAATGATTTGGTAAAAGGAGAATCATATACTTTAGTAATTGATAAAAAACTTTCTTCTAAAAATGAATCTACTTTAAAAGAAAATATTGAAATAAACTTTGAAGTTGAGGATGAAGCAGGATTTAATTATATGTATTTATTAATTATTGGATTAATAATAGTAGTAATAGCTGTTATGAAAAGAAGGGGAAATGAAAAATAAAAAAATTGTAAGAATTATAATTTATTTATTGCCTATTATTTTAGTTTTCATTTCGCTTTTTATTGGTAGATATCAAATTAGCATAAATAGTGTTTTAAATATATTAAAAGCTGGAATAACAGGTAATATTGATTCGGTTTCAGATATTGAATACTCATTAATATGGGATGTAAGAATGCCGAGAACAATTTTGGCAATTTTAGTAGGTGGAAGTTTAGGAATAAGCGGTGCTGCTTTACAAGGGCTTTTTAGAAATCCCTTAGTTGATTCTGGTATACTGGGTGTGAGTTCAGGTGCTGGTTTTGGAGCAGCTTTAGCTATTATAATGTTTAGTGGAATTTTTCCGATTTATTTATTTTCTTTTGCTTTTAGTTTAGTTGCTGTAATTTTAAGTATTAGAATTGGGCGTATAAACAACTCAAATTCTGCAATACTTTTAGTTTTAGGAGGTGTAATAATATCCTCAATTTTTTCATCTCTTATTTCTTTTTTAAAGTTTATTGCGGATCCATACAATGAACTTCCCTCAATTATTTTTTGGTTGATGGGAAGTCTTGCGAATGCTAGTTATAGAGAAATACTTATTTCAGCAATTCCAATGTTATTAGGAATTAGTGGTTTATTAGCAGTACGTTGGAAAGTAAATGTATTAAGTATGGGAGAAAGAGAAGCTCAAACATTAGGCATTAATATAAAAGTGTATAGATGGATAGTAATAATTTTTTCTACTTTAGCAACAGCTGGTGCAGTAGCAGTATGCGGAATTATTAGCTGGATTGGACTTGTAATCCCTCATATTGGGCGTATGATTGTAGGCAATGACAATAGGTATTTAATGCCTGTATCAATAGCACTTGGCGGATTTATGTTATTAATTATTGATGATTTTGGAAGAATATTAACTGGTGGAGAATTACCACTTAATATATTAACAGCTTTAATTGGAGGACCTTTTTATATTTATTTATTAAAGAAAACGAAAGAAGGTGCATGGAGATGATACTTCTTGAAAATGTAGGCTTTTCATATGGAAAAAACGAAATATTTAATAATATTAATTTGAATATTAAAAAGGAAGAAATATTATGTGTTATTGGGCCTAATGGTTCAGGTAAGTCAACATTACTTGATTGTATTTTAGGACTTAAAAATGCAAATAATGGAGATATTTATATAGATGGTAAAAGTATAAAAAAATATAAAATTAATGAATTAGCAAAGCATATTGCATATATTCCACAAAAGCAAACTTCATCTTTTCCATTTAAAATAATTGATATGGTAGTTATGGGAAGAGCTGCATATGTTAATTCTTTTTCAGGACCAAATGAAGAGGATTTGAAAATTGCAAGAAATGCACTTAATTATGTCGGACTAAGTGGTTTTGAAAATAGATTTTTTACTGAAATAAGTGGTGGAGAAGCACAGCTTGTTATGATTGCAAGAGCTATTACTCAAGATACAAAGTTAATATTAATGGATGAACCAACATCTCATCTTGATTTTCATAATGAACTTATGGTATTAGAAGTTATTAGTAAACTTGTAAAAAGTAAAAAGATTTCTGTAATAATGGCAACTCATTTTCCAAATCATGCATATTTCTTTCAAAATGAAGGAATCAATACAAAAGTTGGAATATTATATGAAAAAAGAATTAATTATTTAGGGAAACCCGATGAAATTTTAATTGAAGAAAATATTAAGAAAGCTTTTAAAATAAAATCTAAAGTATTAAATCATTATGAGGATAATAAAAAATATAATTATATTGTTCCACTATTAACTGAAAAGAGGAAATTATGAAGAAATTACTATTGTTGTTATTTATACCAATTATTTTATTAGTTGGTTGTAGTGAAAAAGAGAATGTTTTTGAAGGTATAGATACGCATATTGTTACAGATTGTGTAGGACGTGAAGTGGAATTGCCTATAGAAATCAATAAAATAGGTTGTATATATGCAATTTCAGGTCATACAACAGTTATGCTTGGAGAAGGAGAAAAAATAGTTTCGGTTACTTCTGGTTTAAAAAGGGATAAAGTTCTTACTGAAATTGTTCCAGGAATTATGAATGCTACAGAACCTAAATCAGGTGGAAGTATAAATATTGAAGAGCTTTTAAAAGATAAACCGGATGTTGTTTTTGTTAGATCGGATATTGCTCTTAATGAAAGAGAAGCTCAAAAACTTGAAAAATTTAACATCCCATATTTAGCAATTGAATTTGATTCAATCGAAAAACAACAGTTTATGATTAGAATGATAGGAAAAGTTTTAAATAAAGAAGAAAGAGCAGAAAAATACATTAGTTATTATAATGATACTATTAATTATGTTGAATCTAAAACTAAAACGATTAATGAAGATGAAAAAGTGAGAGTTTATCATTCAATTAATGAAGCTACAAGAACAGATCCTTTAAATTCAGTACCAGCTGATTGGTTTTCAAAGGCAGGCTGTATATTAGTTTCAACAACAAGTGATTTAAAGTATATGGATAATGATTATTATGCTTCTTTGGAGCAGATATTAGACTGGAATCCAGAGGCAATATTTGTAAATGAAGATGGAGTTGATAAATATATACTTAATGATTCAAAATGGCAGTCAATTGATGCGGTGAAATCAGAAAAAGTTTATTTATTACCAAATGGAGTTTCTAGATGGGGACATCCAAATTCACTTGAAATTCCTCTTGCCATGCTATGGACTTCAAAAAAACTTTATCCTAATCTTTTTGAAGATTTGGATATGAATGCTGAAGTAAGTAATTTTTATAATGATTTCTTTAATATTGAATTAGATAAAGAAGAAATTGAGAAAATACTTGAAGGAAAAGGTATGCGTTTAAATAGGGAGGATGTGTAATGAAATTATATTTATCAATAGATGATACAGATGATATTGAATCAAAAGGTACAGGTGAAATAGCAGAAGAAATAGCAGAAATTATTGATGAAAATAAAATTGGTAAAATTTCTGCGGTTACAAGACATCAATTATATATCCATGATGATATTCCATATACATCACATAATAGTTCAATGTGCTTTGAAATAGATGAGGTTAATGAAAAAGATTATGATTTGATTATATCATTAGCAGAAAATCATCTGAAAAAAGAATCTTCAAAACTTTCAGATCCTGGTTTATGTATATGCGATATAAATAAAATTGATAGCAAACTTTTAATTGAATATGGATTTAAAGCAAAATCTGAAGTTTTAACAAAAGAATATGCTTATGCCTTAGCTGAAAATCAAAATATTTTTTTGAAAGAGTATGGTGGCACAGGTGATGGAATTATTGGCGCTTTAGCTGGTATTGGTTTAAGACTATCCGGGAATGATGGAAGATTTAAAGGAAAGCATAAAATAAAAAATGGAAAATATGAATTAGAATATTTAATAAATAATTTTAAGATGGACAAAATATATGATATAACAACAGAAAAATATCTTAAAAATAATAGTATTAACTTAGAAGGTAAAATAAAAACAGTGTTATTAGATGGTAAAAGGGTTCTTCCTGTTTTTAATGAAAATGGTAATTATTATAATTGTACAAAACAACAACTTAGAAAGTACTAGGTGAAATAATGTTTGAATATATTAATGATCATAAGATTTTTAAATATGGACTTAATAATTATGAAATGTCTAGAATTGCTGCAAAGAATTGTATTAATTTTAAAGCAGATCATGAATATGAACAAGTTGATTCAGAATTAATTTCCTGTTATAATTGCATTTATAGAAGATGGAAATCAAAAACAATTGAATGTATGAAAAATGCCTCTAAATTAATTTAGAGGTTTTTTTGCAATTATGATATAATTTTTTATAAGTAGGGAGGTGAATTTATGACAATTTTAGCAATGGTATTTATTTTAATTTCTGCAATTATTCATGCATCATGGAATTATTTATCTAAAAAAGCAAATGGTGGAATTCCTTTTATTTGGTTGTTTACTTTAATTGCTTCAATTGTATATTTGCCTCTTTTTATTTTATCTGTAAAATATTTTAATTTCACTTTAAACTTTAACAATATATTTTTTCTTTTAGGAAGTATTATAATTCATTTGATTTATTTTTTACTTCTTTTTAAAGGATACAAAGTTGGAGATTTATCAATTGTTTATCCAGTAGCACGTGGTTCAGCACCAATGATGACAGTAATAATTGCATCAGTGTTATTTAATGAAAAACTTTCTATTATTGCTTATTTAGGAATAATATTTATAATAGTAGGCATTTTTCTTTTAACTGGTGGACTTAACATATTTAAAGATAGAAATAATTTATTAGCGATTTCATATGGTTTATTAGTAGGTATTGCTATTACTAGTTATACTCTTTTAGATAAAGCAATTGTAAGTATTGTTTTTATATTTCCATTAATCCTAGATTATTTTAATACTATCGGACGATTAATTCTTTTATCACCTATTGTATTTAAAAGTTTTGATAAAGTAAAATATGAATGGAAAAATCATAAAAAGGAAGCTTTTTTAGTAGCTATATTTAATTCATTAGGATATATTATAGTGCTTTTAGTATTACGATTTGCACCAGTAAGTTATGTAGCACCAGTAAGGGAAATAAGTATATTATTTGGAACTTTAATTGGGGTAAAAGTATTAAATGAACATTTTGGATTAAATAGAATAATATATGCTTTATTAATTACTATAGGAGTAGTTGTAATTGCATATACTACATTGTAGCGGAGGATATATGGAAAAAAATAAACTTAAAAATTTAGAAGAATATAAAATTAGAAAAGTAGAAGTTCGTGATGCAGGTAAAATGATTATGTATTTAAATAAAATTTCGACAGAATCTGATAATTTAACTTTTGGTGAAGGTGAGATGAGTATAACTTTAAAAGCTGAGATTAAATTTATTGAAAAAAGTTTAAAATCAAATAATCAATATTTTGTACTTGCTGAATATAATGGTGAAATAATTGGTAATCTTAGTTTTTCTTCAGGGATAAAACCTAGAAATAGACATCAAGGAGAATTTGGTGTAAGTGTTTTAAAAAAATATTGGGGAAATGGAGTAGGATACGTATTAATAAGTGGATTAATTAAATGGGCGAGAGAAGACAAAATTATTACTAAAATTAATTTGCAAGTAAAAAGCGATAATAATAAGGGTATTGAATTATATGAAAGAATGGGTTTTGAAAAAGAAGGATTAATTAAAAGAGGATTTTTAATTGATGGTAAATATTATGATTTATATCATATGGGATTAATTATAGAGTAGGTGATTATGGGAAAATTGAAAAAAGGTGATTATATTGGAATATTTTCTCCTTCAACGCCAATAACTGCAGCTTGTCCTATAAGATTTAAAAGGGCAAAAGAATATCTAATTAATAAAGGATTTAAAATTATTGAAGGAAATTTAACTAATAAAACAGATTTTTATAGATCAGGTACAATTAAAGAAAGAGCAGAAGAATTAAATGAATTAATAAGAAATCCTAATGTGAGATGTATTATGTCAACAATAGGAGGAATGAATTCAAATTCAATTTTGCCATATATTGATTATGAAGCGTTAAAATCAGATCCTAAAATAATTATTGGTTATTCTGATGTAACAGCAATTTTATTTGCAATATACTCAAAAACCGGAATTATCCCTTTTTATGGACCAGCTCTTGTAGCGTCTTTTGGTGAATTTTCACCATTTGTAGATTTTACTTATGATTATTTTGAAGATATAATAATGAATGAAATTGAATTTCCATATATTTTAAAAACTCCTAAATATTGGACTGATGAATTTATTAATTGGGAGATTCAAGATAAAGCTAAAGAAAAAAGAAATAATAAATGGATTACAGTTAATAAAGGAGTAGTAGAAGGAAGAGTAATTGGTGGAAATCTTAATACAATGCAAGGAATAATTTCTAGTGAGTATATGATTGAAATAAAAGAGGGCGATATACTTTTTATTGAGGATTCATTAAAGGATATTTCAGAAATTGAAAGATCATTTTCAATGTTAAAAATAAGTGGAATATTTGATAAAATCTCTGGAATAATACTGGGTAAACATGAACTTTTTAATGATTTAAAAACTAAAAGAAAACCATATGAACTTTTACTTGAAGTTTTAGATGGAAAGGAAATCCCTTTTTTAGCTGATTTCGATAGCTGTCATACTCATCCAATGATAACATTACCAATAGGATGTAAAATAAAACTTGATGCTACAAATAAGGAAATAGCAATTTTAGAAAAATTTATAATATAGAGGAGAAAATAATGAGTGTTTTACTTAATACTGAAAGATTAATACTTAAAAGTGTTATTATTGATAATGCGACTGAAATATTTAATTATCGAAGTTTAGAAGAAGTATATAAATATCAAGGATTTAGACCTGAAAAAAAAGAAGATGTTATTGAATTTATAAATAAAAATGTAGTAGATGAAATAAATATTCCTGATACTTGGATACAGCTTTGTATTTTTATTAAAGAATCAAATAATTTAATAGGAGATATTGGTGTACATTTTATTGATGATAAGCAAGTTGAAATAGGTTATACATTGTCACCTGAGTTTCAAGGGAAAGGATATGCAATTGAAGCAATAAAAGAAGTGATTAATTATATTTTTAAAATCTTAAAAAAGCATAGAATTACAGCGTCGGTTGATCCAGAGAATATGAGATCTATAAATCTACTTGAAAAAATAGGAATGCGAAAAGAAGCACATATGATAAAAAGTGTTTGGTTTAATGAAAAATGGGCGGATGATGTTATATTTGCAATGCTTGAAGAAGAATATAATAATAAGGGAGAAAATTAAATGTGTCCAGTTAATTTATTTGAGTTAAGAATATTATATTTTATTCAAGAAAATTTAAGAAATGGATTATTTGATTATTTTTTTGTTTTTCTATCAAAATTAGGAAACGTTGGAATAATTTGGATTTTAATTTCACTTTATTTTATAATTAAAAAGGAAAATAGGACACTTGGCATTATGATGATATTTGCATTAATTGGAAGTTATTTAGTTTCAAATTTAATGTTAAAGAATTATTTTGCAAGACCAAGGCCATATGTGAATCGTAGTATTGAGTTATTAATTAGTAAGAATAATGAATATTCATTTCCATCAGGGCATACTTCATCATCATTTGCTGTAGCAATGATGATTTATTACTTTAAAAAAGATATTGGGAAATGGGCGTTTATTTTAGCTTCATTAATTGCTTTTTCAAGACTTTATCTTTTTATGCATTATCCAACAGATGTTATTGGTGGCATTGCAATTGGAATATTAATTGCTGATTTGATATATTATATATATGAAAAAATTAGGGCAAAAAAAACGACTTAGAGTGAATAATAAGTCGGTTTTTATATATATAATTAAGCAAATAAATTTTTTATAGTTTCTTTATCCATATCATAAGTTATTTCAGCTACTTCACCATTTTTAGTGCTTACAACAGCTGGATATTTTTCAACCTTAAGTCTCTTAGCAAGACCTTCTGATTTATAAACATCAATTCTTGTAACAGCAATATTAGCTAATTCACTTTCAATATTTTCAATAGTTGATAAGAAGTTTCTACTGTCTTCATCAATAGCGTTGTATACATAAATCAAACCTGGTTTTTCAGCTTGCATTATATTAGTTTCAAATACTTCTGATTCAGTAATATATTTTTCTGCAGCTGTTCCTGCTACTGCTCCATCACCTACAGCAGTTGCAATTTGCTTTAACCATTTATTTGTAATGTCACCAACAGCAAATACACCTGGTAAATTTGTTTCTTGAATGTTGTTTACATTAATGTAACCTCTGTTATTCATTTCTATTGAGCTTTTGAAAAGTTCATTGTTAGGAATATAACCAATAAATTCAAAACAATTATCACAATCAACAGGAATTAATTCATCAGTTTTTGTGTTTTTAAGTACAACTGTTTCAAGGTGATCTTCACCTTCGAAACTATCAACAACAGAATTCCAAATGAATTCCATTTTAGGATTAGCAAGAGCAGCAGCTTTTGCTATTTCGTTACAATCCATTTTTCCTTCATCATGAAGAACTGATACAGTAACTTTTGATGCAAATTTAGTTAAGAACATTCCTTCTTCAATTGCAGCGTCTCCTGAACCAATAACAACTACATGTTTATCAGTATTTGAAGCAGCATCACATGTTGCACAGAATGAAATACCTTTATCGAATAAATATTTTTCTTCATTTTTTCCACCAGTTGTACGAGGACGTCCACCTGTAGAAATTATTACTGTTTTTGTTTTATAAGTATTTCTAAAAGTTTTAACAATTTTTTCATCACTTTCAAGATCAACAGATTTTACAGCTGTTAATTTAAAATCAACGCCCATGTTTTTAGCTTGTTCTTTCATTAGGTTAGTAATAGCTTCACCTTTAGGAGCAGCAGGGAAACCAGGGTAATTTGCAATTTCATTTGTATAAGTTGCAAGTCCACCAACTAAACCTTTTTCAATTAATATAGTTTTTAATCTTGCTCTACCAGCGTATATTGCAGCTGATAATCCAGCAGGACCTCCACCAATAATTACAACGTCATAATTTTCAATTTTAGCTTCTCTACTTCTTTCTCTTTTTGCCAATTTATTTTCCCCCTTATTACATTAAATATTTAACTAATAATTTACTTCCAACAACAGCACCGAAGAACATTGCAACAGCAAATACCCATCCAGAAACCGACATTGAAGCAATTCCACTATAAAGTGCACCAATATTACAACCGAAAGATAATCTTGCACCATAGCCCATCAATAATCCACCAATAGATGCTGCGAAGATTTGTTTTTTAGTTTTAATCTTTTTAAGTTTAAAGCCTGAAGCTAAAAGTGTTGCAGAAAGTGCACCAAAAATAACTCCTATATTTCTCCATGATCCAGCATGATTTATAAAACCATTTTTTAATACGTTTTGAGCACCCGTTGATGAAAAGTAGTACCATTTATCAACAGAGCCGCCCACTGCTTGATATGCCCAAGCACCCCAATATGCAAGTGGTCCAGAAACTCCCCATGGATTTCCTGTAGCTGATAAAGAAACAATCTGTAGAACAGAAAGTAATACAGCTGCACCAACATAAGTTAGGGGGTTTTTAAAAACTTGATTATAAAAATCGTTTTTCTTTAATTTATCAAAAAATTTTACTTTTTTAGTATTTGACTCGTTATTCAAAATACTCGCCTCCTAACAGCTTAAAAAACTGCTACTTAGTTTTTTCTATAAAAACTTCCCATTCACCATCATCGATTTCTTCAACTTCAACATTATATCCTTCTTCTCTAGCCCATTCTGGAAGGTTT
>JAUCFZ010000015.1:0-17942 GCA_030377915.1 Clostridiaceae bacterium HSG29 | reverse complement strand
TTTTTCATAGCACAACTATGGTCTATTTGAACTATTAATAAATCACCGATATTTAAATCTTTCATAGCTTTTTCTGATTTAACTATTGGTAGTGGACAAGCTTCACCGTTACAATCTAATACAACTTCGTTCATATTTATTCCTCCTTATATTTAAGTAAAATTACTTAGTTTTTTCTATAAAAACTTCCCATTCACCATCATCGATTTCTTCAACTTCAACATTATATCCTTCTTCTCTAGCCCATTCTGGAAGGTTTTTCATAGCACAACTATGGTCTATTTGAACTATTAATAAATCACCGATATTTAAATCTTTCATAGCTTTTTCTGATTTAACTATTGGTAGTGGACAAGCTTCACCGTTACAATCTAATACAACTTCATTCATATTTATCCTCCTATAATTAATTAAATTAAATTAAATTAAATTTAATGTGTTTGTTTTTCTTGATATCTTTGTGCAAAATAATATATTGCAAAGATAAGACCTAATTGAATTACTAAAGCTCCAGCCCAACCAAATACATCTGGTAAGAAAATAGCTTTACCTTTTGAAATTACATTATATTTCCACCATCCAAAGTCATGAGCTCCCCATAGAGAACCTATAGCAAAGAATGTTAAAGAAATAATTTGCATTTGAAATCCTTCACCGATACGCATCAATGTTCCAGATGCACATCCACCAGCAATTACCATTCCGATTCCAAATATGAAACCACCAGCAATTGTAGCTAAACTAATTGGTACAACATATCCCATTCCAGGAATTGGTAAACCTTTAACAAAATAACCATATTTAATTGCTGTAAATCCGATAGTAGTTAGAGCAAAAGCAATTAAAACTGCTCTTGTTAATGTAGTACTACCAGTTAAATATGGATCTCTCATTGATGCTGTAAAACAAAATCTTCCTCTTTGAAGTACTGCTCCAAATGATACTCCTAAAATCCAATATAAGGATGCAGTTGCAGATACTTTTGATAATAATACTGCAATTAGTATTACTATTAATGTAACTATTATTCCAGCTGGAATTTGATTTTTTTTCTTTTTTCTAGGGCGCCTTCTACTTGCGCTACCATTACTTCCTGATCTTCTTGAACTTAAAGAACTTGTACTTGCTTCCTTAGTTGAAGAAATGTTTGAAGTATTATTTTCACTCATTTAATCACTCCTAACAATAAATTTACTTAATAATCATTATTTCGACACCTTCGTTATTCTCTTAACAATCTCACAACTTAATAATACCACTAAAATAAAAAAAGTAGTAATCGAAAAATCGAAGCTATATAAGTAAAACTAATTGCAAAAAAAATTAACGTTTTACTATTCTTTACTAGGAGTGCTTATTATGATAAAATTATGAAATCAATAAAGGAGAATATTATGAATATTAATGCACTAAAATTTTTTAAAAGAGTAATAGATGCGAAAAGCATTTCTAAAGTATCGAATGATAGTTATATTTCACAATCTGCTTTAAGTCAAATGATTAAAAGACTAGAAAATGAAATAGGATATAAGTTACTTGAAAGAAGCAATAAAGGTGTTGATGTTACAAATATGGGAAGAGTTGTATATAAATATGCAAAAATAATTAATAGATTAGCAAATGAGATGGAAGAAGAATTATGTAGAGAATCTAAAAATATTAGTAATATTAGAATTAATGGATATTTTTCATTCGTTAATTACTCGCTTCCATGTGTATTATATAAAGTTAAGAAAAAATTTCCAAATATAAATTTTGAATCATTTGGAAAATCGAGTGAAGAATCATTAGATGATTTATCTAATGAACTTTCACATATTAGTTTTGTTAATTTTAAACCTGAAAGAAAAATTTTTGAATTTGCTTCTATAGGTAAAGAAAAAGTGGTATTAGTTGCAAATTATGATTATGATATACCTGAAAGTATAACAATAAATGAACTTATTAAGCATGAAATTGTATTTTTAAATTCATTTAGTATCAGAAAAGAGTTTATTATAAAAAAATTAAAAGTAGTTGATTTAAAATTTGCTGATTTAAATATTATGTTTGAAGTTGACAATATAGAGTCAGCAAAATCTTCAATTTCAAATGGATTGGGAATGTGTTTTTTACCATATATGTCAATAAAAAAAGAACTTTATGAAAAAGAATTTAAAGTAATAGAAATTACAGATTTTAATTTGGATTATGATATTTACGTAGCAAAATTAAAACATAACTCGTGTGGTCAGGAAAGTCCGATTAGTAAAGTATATGATTATTTTGTTGATAATGGTACAATGGGTATTTGCTAATTGTTTTTTTGAATAATAATTTCCCAAACTCCATTTAAAACTTCCTCAATTTCAATTGAATAGTTTGTATTCTTAAAATAATCTTTTATGCTTTCTAATACACAACTATGATCTATAATAATCATAAAAGAATCATTAGTTTTGGTTATTTTTAATTCATTTTGAATTTTTAGAATTGGAACGGGGCAAATATCGCCAAAACAGTTAATTTTTTTCATGTTTCACCTCGACTTTTAAATATATTATAACATTTTTGGAGGGAAAAATGGATTTATCTATAATTATTCCTGTTTATAATAGCGAAAAAACTATTATTAAGCTTATAAATGAGTTAGATACACAATTAAATAACATTTATACATATGAAATTATTCTTATAGATGATTATAGTATGGATAATAGTTATAAAGTTCTTAAAAATGAAGCTAAATTAAATAAAAAAATAAAAGTTATTAAACTTTTAAAAAACTACGGTCAGCAGAATGCAATTTATGCTGGCTTAAATTTTGTTAAAGGAAAATATGTAATTACAATGGATGATGATTTGCAGCATGGTAGTGATTATCTTGTTAAAATGATAGAAAAAATCAATGAAGGACATGATTTAGTTTATGGCGTTTCAGAATCAAATAGTAAAATGAGTTATAAAAATTTAGGAGCATTATCTAGAGATCTTTTTTTTAAAATAAATTTTCCAAATGTAGATTATCATAAAGTTAGTAGTTTCAGGGTATTTAGAAGTTCACTTATTGAAGAAATCTTAAAAAATAATTATAGATTTATTTATTTAAGTGCGATTTTACTTGAAATAACAGACGATATTGATTATATTGATGTATGTAAAAGAAAAAGAATTCATGGAAAATCAAATTATAATTTTATTAAGTTAATGAAATTATTTTTAAAATTGAATTTTTATTATTCACATTTTATAACAGAAAAAATAAAGCCTAGAGGAAATCAATATGAAATTGAAGAAAAAATAAATTTATGAGGTAATTATGAAAAAAATATTAGTTCTTGGAGCAGGAAGTTGTCAGATAAATTTAATAAATAGAATAAAAGAAATGGGACATTATGTAATTGCATCGGGTTACAATATTAATGCACCTGGTAAAAAAATAGCTAATGAAGCTCTTTTAGCAGACACTTTTTCATATGAGGAAAATTTAGAAAATGCGAAAGAATATAATGTAGATGCTATTGTAACTTCTGGGACTGATCAACCTGTATTAACTGTATCAAAAGTTGCTAAAAAATTAGAATTAATATCATTTTTAGATGAATTGACTGCTTT
This sequence comes from Clostridiaceae bacterium HSG29, assembly GCA_030377915.1. Lineage (GTDB taxonomy): Bacteria > Bacillota > Clostridia > Peptostreptococcales > Acidaminobacteraceae > HSG29. The sequence continues at coordinate 14,348 of JAUCFZ010000015.1, read as the reverse complement.
TAATGTTACAAATAAGAAAATGATGAAAAAGATATTTGCAGAAAATAATATTAAAGCAGTTAATTATAAAATAATTAAAAAAGATTTTAAAATAGATGATTTAAGTGATTTAAACGAACCAATTGTAATAAAACCTCTCGATTCCCAAGGTCAACGTGGAATTTTTAAATTAAAAAGTAAAAAGGAAATTATAAATTACATTGATAAAACATTAAAATATTCAAGAACTGAAGAAGTTTTAATTGAAGAATTTTATGAAAATAAAGAATTAACTGTAACTGGGTGGGTTGATAATGGAAATGTAAAAATTCTAACTGTTACAGATAGAGTAACATTTGAAAGTGAATTAAATATTGGGATATGTAAAAGTCATGAATATCCATCAATTCATTTAGAAAAATATAGAAAAGAAATATTTGATATTACTAAGAAAATATGTGATGCTTTTAAAATAAAAGAAGGACCGATATATTTTCAATATTTAGTTGGTGATGAAGGTATTTTAGTTAATGAAATTGCTTGCAGAATAGGTGGAGCTTATGAAGATATATCAATACCTTATGTTACAGGAGTTGATATTTTAAAAATGCTTATTGAAGGTTCATTAAATGAAAATTATAATAAGGAAATACTAAGAAATTATAAATATGATGATACTAAAATGTGTTTAAGTACTCAATTGTTCTTTTGTAAAAAAGGGAAAATAAAACATATGACTAAAAAAGAGGATTTATTAAAAAAAGATTATATTCTTGATATAGGGTATAATTATAAAATTGGTGATACAGTAATAGAAAAAGAAAATGCTTCTCAAAGAGCAGGATATGTAATAATTAAAGGGAAAAATGAAGAAGAAATTGAAAAGAATATTGAAAAAACTTTTGATATTATGAAATTTGAAAATGAAAAAAGTGAAAATATGATAATTAGAGGAAAAAGGTGGTATAGATGAAAAAAGGATTAATAATTTTAGTAATAATTTTAACTTTATTATTAAGTTCAAGTTGTTCTAAGAAAGAAGAAATTACTAGTAAAGATTTGATAATAGCTGACCAATTTGGTTTAGCCTATGCACCAGTTCAAATAATGAAAGAAAAAGGTTATTTGAATGATGAATTAAAGGATTATGAAATAACTTGGGTTAAACTTGGAAATGCAGCTGCTATTAGAGAAGCATTAATTGCAGATAAACTTGATGTTGGATTTATGGGAATTCCACCTTTTATAATAGGTGCTGACAAAGGAACAGATTGGAAAATATTTAGTGGATTATCACGTTCTCCGCTTGGACTTGTATCAAGTGATGAAAGAATTAAAACTATAAATGATATTGAAGAAAGTGATAGAATTGTGTTACCTCAACCAGGAAGCATTCAACATATGTTGTTAAAAATGGCTGCTGAAAATTCATTTAATGATTCAAGTATTTTTGATAAACAGCTTATCACAATGAATCATTCCGATGGTATGAATGCGCTATTATCAGAAAGTGATGTTAATCTTCATTTTACATCACCACCATATTTAATTCATAAATATTTTTATCATATGCTGCTTTTGATAAAGCTCCAGATTCATATAATTCTTTTGTTTTTTCGAAATTACTTTGAATAAAACTATAATTTAATTTTGCTTGAGATAAATTAATTTTAAGAGTTTCTATAGTAATACTAATATCTTTATCATCAAGTTTTAGCATTTCTTGTCCAATCTCTACTATATCTCCATTTTCAATATAAATTTCACTCGCATATCCACCAAATTTTGAAGAAACAGTTCCAGTTTCATTTGCAATTAAATTTCCAAGATAATTTAAACTATCATTAACATCATCTTTTTCAACTTTTGTAGTTCTTACAGGTACTCCTAAATCTGTCTTAACTTCTTCAATAACATTATTATTCTTATTTAAAAATGGAATTTCAACAATATTATTTAAAAGAAGTACTACAATAACAACTAAAGCAATTATTCCAATTATTTTTTTCATTTTATCTCCATTCAATTATTCTTCGTTTAATAGTTCATTAATTTTAAAATTCACTTCTTCTTTTTGCTTTACACATTTTGAAGCAATTTCATTTTCATAAAAAATTGCTTTAGCATATTCACTGCAATCTGAATATCCACACCCACTACAATTAAATCCTGGTAATATTTCTTCAATTTCCAATACTCTACCACTTAATGAATCAATACTATCAAGTACTTCTTTTCTAGATAATAATCGATTTGCAAAATATGCCATAATTAAAATCCCTGGTAATGTCAATAAATATCTTGAAACTGCAAAAGGTAATCCTAAAAACTTCGATTCAACTATAAGCATTGGTACTTTCATAACAGCCCATGAGCTAAGAATTATTATTGTATTTTCAATACTCGCACCTTTATAAAGTAAAGTTTGTGTTAATGGAAATGCCGCATAAATAGGTCCAGCAGAAACAGATCCAATAAATATTGAAATTAATTTTCCTTTAAATCCAGAACTTTTTCCAAAATTCTTAGTTATAATTTCTTTTGGAACCCATACACTTATTAGTCCAGAAAGAATCATTACAGGTGGTAAAACTTGTATCATATCTTTTAAAACAAGATAAAAACTATTAATTGCTTCAAAAAACTTTTCTCTACTTATAAAAAATACAATTACATATAAAATCAATACAACAAAATATATTTTAAATTTCTTATTTTTTTTCATTATAAAATAATCACCATTCCAAACGCGATAAATAACGCTAAAACAAAACTTAAACCATTTCGATAAAACGCAAATTTTTTACCAAAATGTTCGATTTCTATTGGTAAAGTTACAAAGCCAACCATTGTTAATGTTGTAATAAATGCCGCTATTGCAACTAAATTTGCTCCACTTCCCATCATTGAATTAGCTAGTGGAAATGCAACAAATGCTGGAATTATTGTTACTGTTCCTATCATCGCTCCATACAATCCGCTTAAAAACATACTGCTATTTCCAAGAAGACTCTTAATTAATTCATCTGGTATCAATGTAAGTATTAAACTAATCAGTAAAAGCAGACCCGTTACATTTATTACTGTTTCTACTAACATTTTTTTGGCTACCATTATACTTTTTTTTGTTTTTTTTCTGTTTTTAAAGAAAGATATTAAAAGTAAAGTTAAAGCAACTCCCATTAATATTATTGTACCCATAATTTTCTATTTCCTTTCAATTTTTTTATTTTCATTTTCTATTAACTATAGTATAATTTAGATAATCAAATTTGTACGTAACATATGTTACAAAACGTAGAGAAAGGATTCTTAAAATGAAAGAATATTACTATACACTTAAAAAATGTCCTTTATTTAAAAATGTTGATTTAAAATCACTTGATGAAATTTTCAATAATATAAATTATCAAATGAAAACATTTAACTTAAATGAAAACATCTATTGGGAAAATGATATTTGCGATGAAATTAACATTATACTTGAAGGTGAAATTAGTATCCAATCAATTTCATCATCCGGGGAAATTTTTAGAGTTCTACATTTTACTAAAGGAAACATTTTTGGTGAAGGATTGATATTTTCTGATCTAAATGAATATCCAATCTCAGTAACTGCTTCAGAGAAAAATACTAAAATACTTATAATTTCAAAAAATGATTTAATTAAAGCTTTTAGTATTAATACAGAATTAACAACTTCATTTATGAAAATTCTTTCGAATAGAATTACTCTTTTAAACGATAAAGTAAAAATACTCGCCCTTCAATCTATAAGAAAAAAAATATGTTACTTCATTTTAAAAAGATATAAAAAAAATGAAAACCTAAAAATTGATATCGGAATGAATAAAAAAACACTTGCCGAATCCCTTGCAATTCCGAGACCGTCACTTTCAAGAGAACTCATAAAAATGAAAGAAGAAAAAATAATTGATTATGATAAAAAATATATTTATATATTAAATATGAATGCAATTGAACTTGAATTATACAACTAAAAAATTTCTTCGAAATGTTTTAGATAGGCCATTACGCTTCCTTAAATATTCATATGTATTTGTCACCCGATATAATATTCAATGCACTTTCCTAGACAATAAAAAAATGCCCTAAGGCATTTTATTTTTCAATATAATTTTTTGGAGCAGGCGCTTTTATAACAAGAATTTCTAGAACTTCATCATGCTTATTCCTTACATTCATTTTCACATTAAATGGGATTTGCAAAATACTTCCTTTTTCATATATGTGATCTTCTTGTTCAGCTAATTGAATAGATAACTTCCCTCTAAGAACAGTCATATAAACATTTGAATTTGAAAAATGTTCTGGAAGTCCTTCACCATTTTCAAATGTCATATGAATATAATTAATATTTTCATCCATTATTAATTTCTCAACTTTTGTTTCATCGCCAGTATAGTATTTTAATACTTCTTCAATCATATTATTCTCTCCTTTTTAATCGTTTGTTATTTAACAATCAAAGTATATCATAGCTTTTAAAAAAAACCGTGACTTATGCAACGAAATCGATGAAAAAAGCCAACAAATTTAATTATCTATTGGCTTAAAGTAATACATTATAATTTATAGTTCGAATTTACTTAGACTTTCATTCAATTCTTCAACTTTTTTATCCAAATCTTCAGCTAAATTTGAAACAGTTTTTACAGATTCATTTTGTGTTTCCATTGAAGCACTAACCTCTTCTGATGCAGCAGCCGTTTCTTCTGTTACAGCAACAATATTTTGAATCTTATTAAATACCATCTCTTTTTGATTATTAATGTCATCAATTCTACTAGTTGATTCATTAATCATATTTACAATATTATTTAAAGAATTTCTAATATCATTAAATGTTCCACTTACATTTTGAGAAGCTTTAATTTGTTCATCATTTATTTCTTCAACTGAACCCATTGATTTCAATACAACTACAGATGTTTGCTTTACCGTAATTATCATATCAGTAATTTGACTTGTAGCACTTGCAGTTTCCTCAGATAATTTTCTAATCTCGTCAGCTACTACTGAGAAGCCTCTTCCTGCTTCTCCAGCTCGAGCTGCTTCAATAGAAGCATTTAATGCTAATAAATTAGTTTGTTCTGCTATACTTGAAATTGTATCGGTAATACCTGTTATTGATTCAATTGCTTCTGATAATTCATGCGTTTTATTAGAAGTTTCACTAATAATTTCAGATGACTGGCTAGCTTTTAAATTCAACTCTTCTATAGCTTTAACACCATTATTAGTATTTTCATCAAGTTTGTCAGTTTCTGAAACTTGTTCAACATTATAATCTGTCAATTTATTTATCTCAGTTGATAAATCTTGCATTAATCTAGAACTTTCTTCTGAATCCATTGCCTGATTTGTAGCTCCTTCAGCAATTTCTCCGACTGTTAATACTACAGCTTCAGAAATTTCTTCAAGTTCTAAACCATTTTTTGTTAATTCTACTGAATCTTTACCTATTTCATTTGAAAGACTTACAATATTAGTTATCATTTCACTAAACTCAGTTTGCAATAGCTTAAGGCCCTTAACAGCTTCATCTATTTCACTAGTAGGAGTTGAAATCATAATTATTTCATTTAATTTACCCTCAGAAAGTTTTTTAATGTTTTCTGAAATCAATTTAATTGGATTAGTTATCTTACCTACAATTAATGCTGTAATAAATGCTAGTATTATTAATAATATTGCTGCCATCATCATAGTATTTTTAAGTATTTCTTTCTGATTAAAGTTCACTACATTTTGCACTTCATTTTCAAGATTATCAAATCCTTTTGCCATATCATCAGCAACCATATCGAATTCTGTTAATTTATATGAAGCAAATAATGAAAGATTTAAATCAGTAACTTTAGAAGCTATTGCAACCTTATTATCACCTTTATATTCATATCGTAGAATTTTTGACTCTTTCTCATTACTTTGTGCATATTCTCTTGCAATATCAGTTGAAACTGGTTGACCAATTTTTTCGAATTCATCGGGATCTGTTTTTCCAGCATCTGTTGGGTGATAAAACATAATTCCTTCTTTATCAGCTGCAAATATATATCCAGTTTCTCCTATTTTATATTCTTCTAACAATTTTTGAATTGATTGCATAGCTATATCAGCACCCACTACTCCCACTGATTCACCATTATTATTTTCGATAGATTTTGCAGCTGAAATAATTAATTCACCAGTAGCAAAATCAATATATGGATCTGTCCAAATAAGTTTACCTTTATTTTTCATTGCATCTTGATACCATGGTCTTGTACGAGGATCATAATCTGGCGTTTCCCAACCTGTTGCTGTATAAATCTGCGCATCCTCATAACCTACATATAAAAACATTAATGAACCATTTGATTTATCATGAGCATTTATTAATGCTTTTTTTAACTGTATAGCATAATTATTTTCATTAATAGTTTCACTTTGATTTATTGTTGATTCTAAAACCATTTTAGCATTACTATCTCCTGATATTATTCTAGTAGCTATTTCAGCATCTCTAAAATAATTCCTTACTGCATCACTAACGGCATCCATTTGATCTTGTGTTCCTTTAAGAGCAACATCAATTAACACGTCTTTAAGTTCTCCTTGCATTGTATCACTCTCAATTTTAATTTTATCTGTAATGTTACCAATACTTGATTTCATTCCTACAAATGATATTGCAGTTGATACTACAATTGCAATTATTAATAAAATTAAAATTGAAAAAATACTTATAAATTTAATACTTATTTTTTTCTTCATGAGTTATTCCCCCCTTATTATTTCCTCATTAATACCCTATATTTAATATTATAATCAATAATTTAACATTTGTAAATGATTTGTAAGGAAGCTGCTTTAATTTTAACAAAAATGTTAATTGCTCATTTAAATTTAAAAATCTGAATGCATACTCATAACTCAAATCATAAGTATGCATTCAGATTTCATCGGTAAAATAAATATTTAGTTATCCTTTAAAATGATGACATGCTACAAAATGTCCAGGCGCTACTTCTTCAAGTTCTGGCTCTTTTTCTCTACAAATATCAGTAGCATAATTACATCTATCAGCAAATCTACAGTTATCTTTAGGATTAATTGGTGATGTAATTTCACCTTTTAAAATAATTTTTTCTACTTTATTATCAAGAGAAGCTCTTGGTATGGCAGATAAAAGTGCTTGTGTATATGGATGAATCGGATTATTAAAAAGACTCTCAGACGATGCTTTTTCAACCAATTTTCCCAAATACATTACTGCAATATCATCCGAAAAATGATTTACTACAGATAAATCATGAGTAATAAAAATATAAGTAAGTTTTAATTTTTCTTGAAGTTCATTAAGTAAATTAAGTATTTGTGCTTGTATTGAAACATCAAGCGCCGAAACTGGTTCGTCACAAACAATAAATTTTGTATTAAGAGCTAAAGCTCTTGCAATTCCAATTCTTTGTCGCCTTCCACCATCTAATTCATGAGGATAAGTATTGATTAATCTTCTTGATAATCCTACAAGATCCATTAATTCAATAACTCTTTCAAATCTTTTTTCTTTATCAACTATTAATTTATTAAGTTTTATTGGCTCCTCGATAATTTCACTTACTGTCATACGAGGATCAAGTGATGAAAAAGGATCTTGAAAGATTATTTGAATTTCTTTTCTTAATTCTCTCATTTCGTTCTTACTTAATGTTCTAATATCTCTACCTTTATAAATTATTTCTCCATCAGTCGCATTTAAAAGTCTTAAAATAACTCGTCCAGTTGTTGATTTTCCACATCCTGATTCACCAACAAGCCCTAAAGTTTTTCCTTCCTCAATACTGAAATTGATATCATCTACAGCATGTAATTTTCCTTTTGGAGTATCAAAATATTTTTTTAGATTTCTTACTTCCAATATTGTCTCTGACATTTTAATATCTCCTTTCTATTTTCCACCATTATTCAATTTAAAATCCTTATTTTTATTATATAAATGACATTCTACAAAATGAGTATCAGAAAAATGAACTTTTTCTGGTTTCATAGTTTTACATATTTCCATTTGATAATCACAACGATCACAAAAAGCACAACCTTTTGGTAAATCATATGGATCTGACATTAATCCTCTAATTGGCTTCAATTTTGCTTTTCTATCATCAATACTTGGGATTGAATTAAATAACCCTTCAGTATAAGGATGTTTTGTACTTCTAAAAATATCTTCTAATGTTCCTTGCTCAATTATTCGACCTGCATACATAATTGCAACATCATCACAAACTTCAACAACAACTCCTAAATCATGCGTAATCATAAGCATAGACATTTGAAATTTCTTTTTAAGTTCTCTCATAAGTTCAAGAACTTGAGCTTGAATAGTAACGTCAAGCGCTGTAGTTGGTTCGTCAGCAATTAATAATTTAGGACTACAAGATAAAGCAATTGCAATTACTACACGTTGTTTCATTCCACCTGAAAACTGATGTGGATATTCTCCTAAACGATTTCCAGGAATACCTACCATCTCAAGCATTTCTTTAGCTTTTTCAGTTGCTTCTTTTTTACTCACATTTTGATGAATATAAATTGCTTCTGAAATTTGATCTCCAACTGTAATTACAGGATTAAGAGCTGTCATTGGATCTTGGAAAATCATCGATACTACCTCACCACGAATTTCTTCCATTTTATTTTCATCAGCTTTCATAATATCAATATCACTAAGCGTTATATTCCCTTTAACAACTTCTCCTGGTGGATCAGGTATTAATTTTAAAATTGAAAGCGCTGTAGTAGTTTTTCCCGCACCTGTTTCTCCTACTAAACCTAAAGTTTTACCTTTTTCAATTTTAATATTTACACCATTTACAGCTTCAACAATACCATCTTCTGTAACATATCTAATTACTAAATCTTCAACATTTAAAATACTATTATTCAAAATCAATCACCCCTATTTCAACTTTGGATCTAGTGCATCTCTTAGTCCATCACCAATTAAATTAAGTGATAAAACTGAAAGTACAATTGCTAATCCAGGATATAGTACTATATACATATAATCTCTAATATATGCTCTTCCTCCTGAAAGCATACTACCCCATTCAGGTGTAGGTGGTTGAACACCCAATCCAATAAAACTAAGTGAAGCTGTTGCCATAATTGCAGTTGCAACTTTTAGTGTTGAAAAAACAATTATTGGAGCCATTGAATTTGGTAAAACATGCTTTAAAATTATAGTATGGTCTTTTGCACCAATTGCTCTAGCAGCTTCTATATACTCTTGATCTTTAACACTCAATATTGAAGCTCTAACTACTCTTGCAAAACCTGGAATATTTGCTATTCCAATTGCAATCATCAAATTCATTATACTTGCTCCTAATGCTGCAACAATCGTAATTGCTAAAAGTATAGCCGGTATTGCTAAAATAACATCTAAAACCCTCATAATTGCATTATCAATTTTTCCTCCATAATATCCTGCAATAGAGCCTAAAAATCCTCCAATTGATAATGCTATACTAACCGAAATAATTCCTACAAATAATGAAATTCTTGTTCCATATACAATTCTAATAAAAATATCGCGCCCAAATTCATCAGTACCAAACCAATGATCAGCATTTGGTGCTTGTAATCTTTCACGAATATTCATTTTTAATGCATCATCTTGATAATCACCAATTAACGGTGCAAATAACGCAAGGCATACAAAAAGCGCAATTAATATCATACCAACAATTGCAGCTTTATTCTTTTTAAAATGGTGCCATATATCAGCCCATTGACTTCTTTTTTTAATATCCATAATATCTTTTATATTCTCATTTTCATGTTTTTGACTCATATAACACCTCCTAATTATAATTTGCTTTTATTCTTGGATCAATATAAGCGTATAAAATATCTACTATCAAATTAACTACACTAAATGCTACTGCAAATACAATAACACATCCAAGAACCATAGGAGTGTCTTTTCTTTGAATTGATTCAACCATTAATCTTCCAATACCAGGCCATGAAAATACAGTTTCAGTTAAAACTGCTCCACCTAATAAAATACCAAATTCTAAGCCAATTACAGTTATTGCAGGAATTAGAGCATTTCTAAGAGCGTGTTTTCTAATTACATTCTTTTTACTAACACCTTTTGCTTTTGCAGTATTAATATAATCCTGTCTTACAACCTCTAGCATTGATGAACGAGTAGTTCTTGTAATACTTGCAGTAGAAGCTATAGCTAAAGTAAATGCCGGTAAAATTAAACTCTGTAATCCATCCATTCCACTTGACGGAAACCATCCAAGTTTAAGAGAGAATGCAATTATAAGCATAATACCAGTCCAAAATGATGGCATTGAAATACCTACTAAAGCAAAAATCATTCCTGTATTATCAAATATTGAGTATTGTTTAGTTGCGGAAATTACTCCTATTGGTATTGAAATTAATATTGCAATAAAAATTGCTGAAAAAGTTAATTTAAATGTATTTGGAAAACGTTGACCAATTTCTCCAGATACTAATTTACCAGTTGAATATGATGTTCCCATATTACCAGTTAAAAGATCTTTCATATAATTTCCATATTGTACAATTAATGGATCATTGAAACCCATTTCTTCTCGAAGCTCTTTTATTGATTCTTCTGTAGCTCCATTTCCAAGTATTATTGTTGCTGCATCTCCAGGTGTTAAACTAATTATAAAAAACACTAAAAACGTAACACCCAACATAACAGGAATGAGCATCAAAATTCTTCTTGAAATATATTTTAGCATAATGCCCCCAATCTTTAATAAATACAATCCAGTAAAAAATACTGGATTGTATAATATTAATTATTATATTAATAAATTTTAGTAATGAATTTTTTCAATATTCCATAAACCTTGTGGACTTAATTCAACACCTTTTAATCCTGCATTTGCGCCAACAACATTATTCTTAACAAATAATGGAACTATTGGAGCTTCATCCATAATATACTCATGAAGTTCATTATAAATTTCAACACGTTTAGAAAGTTCTAATTCTTCTCTTGCAGATATAATTAAATTATCTAATTTTTCATTGTTAATTCTTGAGAAGTTCATTCCACCAATGTTTCCTGAGTAATAAAGAGGTGTTAATGTAGCATCTGGATCTGGGTTAGAAGTCCATCCTAAAATCAATGACTCTTCTTCACCTTTCATACATACATCAATAAAAGTACCCCATTCGTACATTTCAATTGTTGCATTAATTCCACTTTCCATTAAATTAGCTTGAATTATTTCAGCTATTCTTTTTCTATCGTCTCCTGAAGTCCATATTGTCATATCAAATCCATCTGGATATCCAGCTTCAGCTAATAATTCTTTAGCTTTTTCAGGATTAAATTCATAATCAGCAGCTTTAAAACCTAACATTGATGGTGCTAATACAGATTCAGCAGCAGTTCCTGCTCCATCTATAGCAACTATCATTATAGCTTCTTTATCGATTGCATAATTAACAGCTTGTCTAACTAATTTGTTATCAAACGGTGCTTTTTCGTTATTCATTGCAAAGAAATCAACACGTGTTGATGGCTTTTCATATAAAGTTAAATCACTATTATCAACAACTTTGTTAATATCCATTGTTTGTAATGAATGTATAACATCTACTTCGCCAGTTTCTAATGCAATAGTTCTAGAAGCGCCTTCAGGAATTACTTTAAAAGTAATTGTTGAAGTTTGACCCATATTATCTTTATCATAATAATTTTCATTTTTTTCTACAACTACTTTGTCGCCTGATACCCATTCAACAAAAGTATATGGTCCAGAACCAATTGGATTATTAAATTCGTCTCCAGATTCAACATAAGCTTTAGGTAAAATAGAAGCTCCTGCATGAACTAAAGAATATAAGAAAGGAGCAAATGCTGTTTTTGTAGTAAGTTTAACTGTATATTTATCTACTACTTCAATTTTTTCAACTTCACCAAGTACATGCTTAACTTTAGGCATTTCTTGTGATCTTTCTAAACTGAATTTAACATCTTCAGATGTAATTTCATTTCCATCACTAAAATTTACACCTTCTTTAATTTTTATAACCCATTCTGTATCTGTTGGTTGTTCCCATGATTCAGCTAAATCTGGAACTACTTCAAAATCAGTATTTAATTTAAATAATCTGTTATAAAGTAAGAATGAAACAGCCTCTGATTTTGTATCATTATGACCTTGTGGATCTAATGAAGTAATATCTGAATCAAGAGCTATAGATATTTCATCTTTTACCTCTACTTTAGGTTCTTCTGCTTTTGGTTCTGCAGGTTTTTCTTCTGTAGCAGCAGGTTTTTCTTCTGTAGCTGCTGGTTCAGCCGGTTTAGAACATCCAGCTAAAGTTCCTAATACTAACACCAATATTAATGATATTGCTAATAATCTTTTTAACATTTTTACATCTCCTTTATATTTATATTTATATTTTAAAAGGCCCCGCCTTTTAATATCTTCTTATAAAATCAATTAAAACTTTTTCAAGTTGATAAACAGATTCCATTTCTACATATTCATCATCACCATGCCAATAATTTCCTTTTGCACCAAATTCAACAACTGGTATCCCTTTTTTAGCATAATATCTACCATCAGATCCACCATGTTGTGCAACATATTCTACCTCTGCATCAGGCAAAATACGAATTAATGATTCACTCAATAATTTAATATTACTATCAGTTGGTTCACCATAAACACCTGGTTCTATTGCACTTACTACTACATCTCCATCAACAACTTCTTTGATACTTTCAATTATTTCTTTTGGATCTAAATTTGGTACATATCTAATATCAAGTCCAATAGTACATTTATCAGGTACCCTATTATAAATATCTCCACCATTTATAACTGCAAGGTTTATTGAAGTTCCTTCATAAAATTCTGAACCAATATTCATAATTTCTAATTCCTTAATTTTGCTAAAATTTTCATACGATTTCAAAATCGCATTTTCTCCTTCCCACGGACGAGAGCCATGAGCTGAAATTCCATGAGATATAATATCCATTCTTATAATTCCTTTTGACTGAATTGAAACTTTAAGATTTGTAGGCTCAGTACATATTACAAAATCTCCAAGATAATTTTCTTCTACTAAATGTTTAGTACAATTTTCACCACCTGTTTCTTCATCAGATACTAATTGGAGCATTATCTTATTTGTTAAATTTTCAGTTTTTAATTTAATCATTGCTTGCATCATTGCAACACATCCGCTTTTCATATCTGCTGTACCTCGCCCAATTAATCTTCCATCTTTTTCAATAGGAGTAAATTGAGATTCTTTTGCAGAAACTACATCCAGATGACCATTTAAAATTAAAGTTTTTTCTCCTTTTCCAATTGTTGATACATAACTTTTATAACCATTATTTATTATGATTTCTCCATCTATTCCATTTTCTTTTAAATAATTGCTACAATAATCTATTGCTTCATTAGCTTTTAAAATAGTAGACGAATCAATCCGTACCAATTCCTTTAATAATTCAATTGAATCCATTTTTTCACCCCCTTTTTAAATATTTATCAAACCAATCTATCATTTCGTTATATCTTCTTTTTTTACTTTGTGGTTTTCCAATAACAACTAGACCGTGATGTTCACCCTCAAATAAACAAAGTCTAGAATCAACTCCTAAATAATTTAATGCTGAATACATATTTAATGATTCTGTATAATGACATCTATAGTCGTCTTTCCCATGCACAAATAAAGTGGGAGTTTTAACATAATCTGCATATGTTATTGGTGACTCCTCTATATATACATCCATAGCACTCCATGGAGTCTCATTATTTCCCATATATTCATAAATAAATTTATATCCAATATCAGATGATGTAAAAGCTGTTATCATACTACTAATCCCTCTTTCAGAAACAGCTGCAGTAAATCTATTAGTATGACCAATAATATAATTTGTCATATAACCACCATACGAACCACCAGTAACTCCAAGCCTTTTTTCGTCAATGTTTTTATACTTGATTAAAACTTCATCTGTAAATTTCATAAATTGCTTAAATGGTTTTTTACCAAATGATCCCCTGATATTTGAAAACTCATCTCCACGTCCATCACTACCCATAGGATTAAAATAAAATACAAAATAGCCTTTAGAACATAGAAGTTGAATATCATGTGAATATATATCAGAATATATCATTTTCGGTCCACCATGAATCATCAAAACTCCTGGATAATTTTTATTTTTATCAAATGAAATTGGTTTAAATACATACCCATCAAACTCAACATTTTTATAACTAAAATTTAATTTTTCTGGTTTCGACAATATATATTCT
>JAUCFZ010000172.1 GCA_030377915.1 Clostridiaceae bacterium HSG29 | reverse complement strand
AATAATATTAAAGAATTTCATATTCCTGATAGAATTATTTTTAAATTATTAGAGAATATTGAGTTAAATATTATTAGTGCTGAGTTAAATAAAAAAAATAGAAATCTAATAATAAAAAATATTACTGAGAAAGAATTCACTATTAAAAAAGTAGGAACGTTACATAATTCTATGGTAACAGTGGGTGGAATAGATTTAAAAGAAATAAATAAAAAGAGTATGGAATGCAAAAATAAAGAGAATTTGTTTTTTATTGGTGAAATATTAGATGTTGATGGTGATACCGGTGGTTATAATATCCAATGGGCTTTTACCAGTGCAAATTTAGCAGCATTAAGAATAAATGAAAAAAAATAATAATATAGATACTATGAGATTTTATGGGGGGATAAAATATGAAAAAAGGATATTTTGCAATTGCAATTGCAGTTTTACCATGGGGGTTTAGTTTTCTAAATACTAAAATTGCAATTCAAGCACTTGGAGCAATGACACTTTGTTTTTCGAGATTTTTAATAGCCTTAGTGATTATTTCAATAGTTGCTTTTATAACTAAAAAAGATTTGAAAATAAAAAATGAAGATATAAAATATTTTTTACTTGCAGGTGGTGTTGGAATTACTGTTTATTTTTATTTTGAAAACAATGGAGTTAAATATATTGATCCATCAGCAGCATCTTTGATTTTAGCATCAATGCCAATTGCTACAATATTTTCTGAAGCGTTATTTGATGGTAGAAAATTAGATAAGAAAATGATTCTTGGAGGATTGATTTCGTTAATTGGAGTAGGTATTATTATTGGTGGAGATATTAGTTTAAATAGTTTATTTGTAGGAGATGCATTAAAAGGATATTTAATGATGTTTGGAGCAATATTGTCATGGGTAGTATATGCGTTATCTACTAAAGTTCTTTTTAAAAAATATTCTCAATTTACAATTGTTTTTTATCAATTTTTATTCGGAGTTATTTTAGCTTTTCCGTTTATATTTATTGAAAAAAATTCTTTTGAATTAGTTAATAGTGTAATAGTTTTTAATGTTTTAATGCTTGGAGTTTTTTTTTACTGTCCTTAGATTATTTGTAATATCCTCTCCAATTAAGCCATCTCCACGAGTTGCACCTTCTATAAAAATACCATTTTCATATTTTAAACTTACTGAAAGTCCATCAATTTTATATTCAACTGAATATTCAATTTTATCATTAATAGTTTTTTTACATCTTTCATCGAAATCAATTAAATCACTTTTATTAAAAGTATTTCCTAGACTAAGCATTTTAACTTCATGTTTCACACTACTAAACCCATTAAGAATTCCAGCACCAATTCTATTAGTTGGTGAATCAATTGTTTTTAACTGGGGATTTAATTTTTCAAGTTCAATTAATCTATTTATTAATTTATCATACTCAATATCCGATATAATAGGTTTATTTAAAGTATAATACTCTATATTTCTTTTTCTAATCTCAATTTTAAGTTTTTCAATTTCATTTTTCATTTCTAACCTACAATCTCAATTGGAACAACACCAGCCATTAATTTTTTTATCCCTTTGCCTTCAAATGCAATAGTTAAAACACCTTTTTCACTATCAATAACCGTACCATTACCAAAAACTTTATGTTTTACTTTCATTCCTGCACTATATTTACTACCCTCATCCACTTTAGTATCACTAGATGATTTTTCTATTTTCTTCTTTTTATATGCATTATAGCTATTATAATTATTTATTTTAGTTTTATGTGCAGTACCACTATTATTTATATCGAATAAATTTTCAGGTATTTCATCAATAAATCTAGATATTTGATTTCTATTTGTTTTCCCAAAAAGCATTCTTGAACTTGAATGACTTATAAATAGTCTTTCTTCTGCTCTTGTAATTCCAACGTAGCAAAGTCTTCTTTCCTCTTCTAAATCTTCTTCAGCTTGACTAGACATATATGAAGGAAATAAATTTTCTTCCATTCCAACTAAAAATACATTTGGAAATTCAAGTCCTTTTGCGCTATGAAGAGTTAACATTAACACACCATCAGAATCATCATCCATATTGTCAACACCTGCTTGTAACGTTGTAACAGCTAAATAATTTGATAGTGATGGATCATCTTCATTTCCTTTAACAAAATCAATAATACCACTTTTAAGTTCTTTTACGTTTTCAATTCTTGTAGTATCTTGAATAGTATCTTTTAATTTTAAGTCTGAGATATATCCTGATTTTTCAATTACTTTATCAAATACATCAAGTACATTAAGTGCATCTAAATTACTTCGAATACTTCGAATAATTTCCCTAAATCCAATAAATAATTTAATAGCTTTAGCTGATAATGTACTAACATCTTCAATATGTAAAAGAGATTCATATAAACTAAGTCCTCTTAAATTAGCAAATTCATTTAATTTTTCAACACTTCTTTTTCCAATACCTCTTTTAGGAACATTTATAATTCTTTCAAAAGAAACATTGTCAACAGGGTTTTGAATAAGTTTAAGATATGCTAAAATATCTTTAATTTCCATTCTTTCGTAAAACTTCAATCCACCTACCATTTGATAAGGAATATTATTTTGTAAAAAAACATCCTCAAATACTCTAGATTGCGCATTTGTTCTATATAAAATTGCAAATTCATTGTATGTTTTTTCTCTATATCTTTCAATTTCTCTTAATACATATTTTGCCTCTTCTTTTTCACTATATGCATTATAATATTTTATTTTTTCTCCACTACCTTTTGCTGTCCATAAATTTTTAGGCTTTCTTGACATATTATTTTTAATTACATGATTTGCAGCATCAAGAATTGTTTGAGTTGATCTATAATTTTGTTCCAGTTTAATTATTCTTGCATTTTCATAATCTTTTTCAAACTCATAAATATTTCTAATATCTGCCCCTCTAAATTTATAAATAGATTGATCACTATCACCAACTGCGCAAATATTATTATATTCAC
>JAUCFZ010000171.1 GCA_030377915.1 Clostridiaceae bacterium HSG29 | reverse complement strand
GATTTAATAAATTTAAAATTTAGTAAAAAAACATTAAAAGATAGAGGATTCCCAGAAACTTATGACGATTGGGATATTTCTGAAAAATATAGTTTTTTACAAGGTTGTTTTTCAGCCAATGGGTCTGTAATTAACAAATATAGAATTTCTTATAAAACTATATCTATAGAATTTGCTAAAAAACTTTTAGAAACTCTTAAAGAAGATTTTGATATTAATTGTTATATTACTACAAATAAAGCAAAGATTAATAAATTTTCTAATGGAAGTTATCTTTGTAAAGAAAGTTATGATATAAATATATCAGAATACGCTTCAATATTAAAATTCAGTGAAAATATAGGATTTTATCACACATATAAAAAAATAAGTTTAAAAGAACTTTTATTATTTAAAAGTCCAAAAGTTGTAAAAATAGAAAATAATGGGGTTGAAAAAGTATATGACTTCACAGAGCCAGAAACTCATTGGGGAATAATAGAAGGTTTTGTAGTACATAATTGTGCAGAATATTTAGCAGGGACAGTATTTGACGGAGATCTACCTGCTTCGGAATATGGAGGTGCTTGTAATCTAGGAAGTTTGTTCTTACATAAATTTGTGAAAAATCCATTTACAAATAATTCAGAACTAGATTATGATTTATTAAAAAAAGCTATATATGTTGGAGTTAGATTTTTAGATAATATAATAGACATAAATAACTTTCCAGATCAAATATATGAAAATTACCAGAAATCATTTAGAACTATTGGATTAGGTTTAACAGGATTAAGTGATATGTTGGTAATGTTAAATATGCAATATGATGAAAAAGATGCGATATTATTCGTAGATAACTTGATGGATTTCATTTCGTTTAATGCTTTTACTTGCTCTATAGAATTAGCAAAAGAAAAAGGAGACTTCAAATTATTAAACAGAGAGGAGTATGTTAAGAGTGGATTTATAACTAAAAATATTAATAATAATAAAAAATGGAATTCTGTAAAAGAAGGAATATTACAATATGGAATAAGAAATTCTAAAATAATGTCAATAGCTCCTACAGGAACGCTCTCTCTTACGTTTGGAGAAAATTGTTCCAGTGGATTAGAGCCTATATTTTCATTAGAGTATGATAGAAAAGTTAAAATGGGTGGACAATCAGAAGAAGATATAAAGATAGTAAAAATGAGAGATTATGCTTATGGAGAATGGTTAAAAATAAAAAATACAAAAGAGTGTATAGTTGGTATAGAAAAATTTAAAACAGCTATGGAATTATCAGTAAAAGCTCATGTAGATATGCTATCTACAATAGCTTTTCATGTTGATATGAGTTGCTCTAAAACTATAAATTTACCTTCAGAGTATTCTTTTGAAGATACAAAAGCAGTTTATTATGATTGTTGGGAAAAAGGAATAAAAGGTTGTACTGTATTTAGACCTAATCCTATAAGGTCTGGAATATTAATATCAGAAAACGAAAAAAAAGTTGAAGAAATTGCTATACCTAGAGGATTTATAGAAGAAGTTTCTGATAATTTAATAGGTAGAAAGGTAAAGCTTCAAACAGGATGTGGATCTCTTCATGTCAGTTTATTTTTTGATTCTTTTGATGGCGAACCTAAAGAAATTTATTTATCAAAAGGTTCAGAAGGAGGTTGTGTTAGTAATTTAACAGCACTTTCTAGAATGATTAGTTTAGCTTTTAGAGGAGGAATTCCAATAGAAGGAGTTGTAGACCAATTGGCATCTGCTCTAACTTGTCCTTCATATACAGTTAGAAGAATAACTAAAAAAGATACAAGCAGAGGTGATTGTTGTGGCACAGCTATTGGAAATGCTATAATGGATATGTATGAAGAAATTAAAAAAGAATTAGGACAAGAGGAGTCTTATAAATTTGAAAAAATAGAAGAAGAATTTGAAGATAAAGACAGGACGACCAGCACTTTTATAAAAGAAGATAAATATAGATGTCCAGAATGTGGTTCTGAATTAATAAATGAGGGTGGATGTGTACAATGCAGGGAATGTGGCTGGAGCAAATGTGATTAGTATGAAATATAAGTATTTTGAACATAAAGAATGCGAATATTTTCCTTGTCATACATATCCTCATAAAGATTTTAATTGTCTATTTTGTTACTGTCCCTTATACCCATTTAAAGACTGTGGTGGAAATTATGAAATGTTAGATAAAATAAAAGATTGTAGTAATTGTATATTGCCTCACAGACCTGAAAATTATAATTATATAATAGATAAATTATATGAAAAAATGCTTGACAAATAATAACAAAAATGCTATAATATTTACATACAAAGATAGATTGAGGTAGCTCCTTGATTGATAAGAGGTTTCTCCCCTCTTCTTTGTATGTTATAAACTTGGGAGAAATAAAATAATAAAAGGAGAATTATATGGAAATAAATGTAAAAATATTAAAGGAAATGTATATTGATAAAAATATGAAAATGGAAGAAGTTGGAGATTATTTTGGAGTTTCTAAAATAAAAATAAAAAACATTTTAAAAAAAGCTAACATTAGAAAGAATAAAAAAAATATTTTAGTAAATACGAAGTGTTCTTCTTGTGGAGAACCTATAATAAGAAATAAAAGAGATTATGATAAAAGCACTAATCATTTTTGTTCAGATAAGTGTAAATATAATTTCAAAAAAGTGAAAGTTATTTGCGATTATTGTGGTAAAGAAAATCACATTTCTAAAAGTAAAGTTACTGTAAATAACTTTTGTAATGAGGATTGTTATAAAAAGTGGAAAAAAGAAAATTCTTTTAATAAGTGTTGTATATGTGGGGAAGAAGGGTATACTGTTGAAAAATTTAAAGGTAAATATTATTGTAAAAAACATTATAATCATATGTATAGACATGGGAAAATATTAGAATATACTATTCATGATAAAAATGAAATAATAAAGCATGATGATTTTTTAGAAATAATAACTAAAGATGTCAAAGGGGTTATTACAGGTAGTACATA
>JAUCFZ010000170.1 GCA_030377915.1 Clostridiaceae bacterium HSG29 | reverse complement strand
ACACAAACAATAGCAATAGTAAGTGATAAACAAGTAAAACTATTAGAACTAGCACCAGAAGTAAATGTAATATATAAAAAAGAAAAAATATTACAAAGAAAACTAGATAGACAAAGAAGAAGTAATAATCCGAATAATTATAACGAAGACGGAACAATAAAAAGAGGAATAAAACTAAACTGGAAAAAATCAAACAAATATAAAAAAACACAAAACAAACTAAAAGAAATAAAAAGAAAACAAAAAGTATTAAGAAAACAATCACACGAAAAATTAGCAAACTTTATAATAACATTAGGAGACACCATAAAAGTAGAAGAAATGAACTATAAAGGACTTCAAAGAAGAAGCAAAAAAACAACAATAAATAAAAAAACAGGAAAATATAACAAAAAGAAAAGATATGGAAAATCACTAGCAAATAAAGCACCAGCAATGATACTGAGCATAATAGAAAGAAAATTAAAATATAATAACCAAGAATTAATAAAAATAAACACAAGAGAAGTAAAAGCAAGTCAGTATAATCACATAAAAGATGAAAATAAAAAGAAACCACTATCAGAAAGATGGAATCTAATAGAAAATAAAAAAATACAAAGAGATCTATATAGCGCATATATAATAAAAAATGTAAATATAGAAGACAGAAAAACAATAAATAGAGAGAAAATGATAAAAGGATTTGAAAACTTTAATAAATTGCACAAAAAAGAAATAGAAAGATTAGAAAAATTAAAAAAAAGAAAACATAAATTAATAAGCAGTTTTGGAATATAGAAACAAGAAAAAAAGGTTTTGAATTGAGCCTTAAACTATCGCTAATGTATTCATTAGAATACTTGGTAGTGAAATTCTAACAGTATTTAAGTGAGTTCATATATGTTGTAACTTAATGGATTTAATTAAGTGAGAGTATTTGAGAAGCTTAATGAAGTTAGAACCACGTGATTTCAATCATGTGAAATTCAGAACATGATGGTTATTGGTCTTAGTTTTGATTATCTTACAGTAACAATTTTAATTGGTTTTGCAGCTGCAATAAGACCACAGAATATTGAAACTTTTTTTTAGGTAGACGTAAAACAAATGCGATAATATTGGCTTTGACATTTTCAGCTACATCTATGAGTGGATTATTATTTCTAGGTTTTTCAGGAATGATTTATGAAGAAGGCTTACAAAACCTATGGATGATTATTCCAAGTTCAATGATAGGAGTAATTATTAGTTATAAATATATTAGTAAGAAAGTACGTAAATATTCGGAATATATAGGAGCAGTAACAGTTATAGAAATTTTAAGAAAAAGATATATAGATCCTAATCATACACTTATATATATTACTGGATTTATGACTTTTGCAGCAACTTTAATGTATACAAGCGGGCAACTTATTGCAGCAGGCAAATTAATAAAGTTAGTATTAGGTTTTGATTATAATTATTCAATTATAGTATTTGCTACTATTATAGTTTCATATACTGCTCTTGGAGGCTTTACTGCATTATGTTGGACGGATGTATTTCAAGGAATTCTTATGGTTTCAGGAAGTTTATTAGCAGGGTTAGCAGTTATGAAATTAAATAATGGATGGGAACCACTTTGGATAGGAATGAAAAATGTAAATATGATAAATTCAGGATTTAAGATATCTCCATTTTCGAATATGCCAAGTATTATTCTAGGAATTACTATTTTTCTAGGTGATGGTATTATGAGTTGGATTGGGCAACCAACTTTAATGACTAAATATATGTCAGCTAAAGATCAAAACGTTTTAAGCCGAGGAGGTATGTTAAGTGTTTTATTTCAAGTAATTTTGTTTTCAGGTGTATTATTATCTTCTTTATATATGAGAACTAAATTTATTAGTCCTACGCAATTACCTTTGAGTTCAGATATAGAGGCAATTTTCATACAATTTTTTATTTCTCAAATGAGTCCTTTCTTAGGTGGTATCATTTTGGGAGGAATTATCGCTGCAATTATGTCAACAGCTGATTCTTTATTAATCTTAACAAGTAGTATTTTAGTGAATGATATATATACTATTCATAAACCTAATATGTCTGTAAAACATTTAATTTTACTAAGTAAAATGACAATTATGGTTTTAGGAATAATAATTGTTTATGTATCATTTAATGTAAAATCAGTATTAGATACTGCATGGGTTGGTTGGGCAGTATTAGGAATTATAGGTGTCCCGATTATAGTAGGTTTATACTGGAAAAATGCTACTTTTAAAGGTGCTATATGGTCTCAAATTGTTGGATTTTTAACATTGTTTATGTTAGTCGTTTATATTGCAATTGTAGTAATTGCATCAACAAGTGATCTTGCAACAATGTATAATTTCTTAGATATTTTATTAGCAGCAGTTGTTATTCCAAATGTTATAGGGGTTATTTTAATGACCAAGAAATGTAGGGAGATTAAAAAAGACTTCTTTGACAATGAAAAATATTGTCCTAAAAAAGTAGCTTAAACTATTTAATGGAATCAATCTTTTAAGATTGGTTCTATTTTTTTTTATTTTTGTTATTATGGAGAACATTATAAAATGGAGCTTAAATACTATAAGTGGTATAATTATATTCTAAGTTTTATCATTATACTATTATGGAGGATGTATTCACATGTCAGGAACTAAAAGAGAAAATATAAAAATTGGAAGTAAAGTTATGGTAGTCCAAAAACAAGATCAACGTTCAGGAAAATTAACAGAAGGAATAGTTCAAAAGCTTCTTACTAAATCCTCGAACCATCACCATGGAATAAAAGTTATGTTACAAGATGGCATTGTTGGTAGAGTAAAAGAAATTTTAATTAATAAAGTAGATTAGTTGTGAAGTGATCATCTAGTTTTTAATTTAATTTAATCTAGTGGAAGTTTAAAATGAGTTTAATCATTAAAGACATTGATGATTAAACTCATTTAATATTTAATAACTATATAAAACAGATAATTCTCCGTTTTCATCTTCAAATACTATGAA
>JAUCFZ010000169.1 GCA_030377915.1 Clostridiaceae bacterium HSG29 | reverse complement strand
CAAATGCCACACTTGTTAATAAATAGTCATCAACTCTAATTTTTAAAGTTGTTTCCATCCCAGTAGGCATTGAACCATAAATAACTGCTGGCAATTTGCCTTCTTTATCTATTTTCATAAATTCTGGTCTAACAGCAATGACATAATTAGAATTAACAATTTGATCTTCATATTCTAAAACTGTTTCATCAACACGTGAAATATGGTAATTAAACTTTTCATCTTTATTGCCTTTTTCCACTAATTTTTTATCCTTATCTTTGTTTTCATTGAAACGTTTTTGATAATCACTTTTCCATTCATTAATATTAAAAGAATTATTCGGTTTAAAAATAATATCCGTATTATTTAAAATATTTAATGAAAAAGTCCCATCTTCATCTTGTTGTCCATTTGCATTTATAAAATTTATAGATGGATTTCCTACAAAATCAGCGGTAAATAAATTTGCTGGTTCTTTATAAACTGTAAGCGGAGAATCATATTGTTGTAAAACACCATTATCAATTAAACAAATTTTTGTTGCAAGTGTCATAGCTTCCATTTGATCATGAGTAACATAGACAAATGTACTTCCTGTTTCCACATGCAATCTTTGTAATTCATAGCGCATTTCTAAACGTAATTTTGCATCTAAATTTGATAATGGTTCATCCATAAACATAACCTCTGGACTAGGTGCTAATGTTCTTGCAATAGCAACTCTTTGTTGTTGACCACCGGATAATTCAGATGGATAGCGATCCATAAACATTCCAATTTTAACAATTGTAGATACTCGTCTTACTTTAATATCAACTTCTTCTTTAGTAAGTTTACGTACTTCTTCTTTAACTTTTCCATTTACTAATAATTCATATTCTGATCCTAGCGATTCACCTTTTTTCTTATGTTCTTCTATTAGTTTATTTAAATCGAATTGTAATTCTCTAATAGTTTTTTCGCTAACTATTTTAGGAGAATCTGAAAGATGTAATTTATAATTAAGAATTTTTTTTGCTGTAATCATTGAAATATCAAATTTCTCAATATATTTATTTAAAACTCTTTCTTCATCTAATTTCCCATTTTTCTTATAATTGTCTTTTGCAAGGGAAACAATATCTTCAAATTTCTCAAATGCTCTTATTTGATCATTTAATACTTTAGCATCAAAATCATAAATTGGTAATTTTTCTTTAATATTTTTTAAACCAAAAGCAATATTTTTATAAACAGTCATATTTGGCCATAATGCATAGTTTTGAAATAAAAACCCAACTTTTCTCTTGTTTGCAGGAATATTTATTCCAGCTTCAGAATCAAATACTACTCTATCACCAATAACTATTTTTCCTGAAGTAGGTGTTTCTAAACCTGCAATCATTCTTAAAGTTGTAGTTTTACCACAACCAGAAGGTCCAAGCAACGTAATGAAAGAGTTATCATCTATCTCAATATCAAGATGATCAACTGCATAAAATTTTCCCCACCTTTTTGTAATATCTTTTAAAATTATTTTAGACATTTTATTCCCCTCCAATTCCTTTATCCAAACTGGATCCTGTTAATTTATTTACAATAGTATTAAAAAATAATATAGTTACAATTAATATTAAATTAATCGCACTCGAAAATGCATACAGTCCCATTTCATCAAAATAATCTAATGAAGTAGATAGGATGAATCCTTGTGTACATAATAATAAGAATAATGATAATTCTCTTAAGCTTGTCATAAACGGTAAAGTAAAACCACTAATAATTGAAGTCTTCTGGATTGGAATAATAATACCAAACATTCTCTTTCTCCAAGGAATACCTTGAATTATTGCAGCTTCTTCAATTTCACCACTTAATTGAAGCATTGAATTAAGTGAACTTCTACTTGCAAATGGAATATATTTAATTGTTCCTGCAATAATTAATAATGTATAAGTATTAAATAAATTAATTGTCTCATTCGAAAATAATACAAATAATGCTGCACCAACAGCTAATGAAGGTAATAAATACGGTAAAAATGCAACTGCATTTACGTAATTAGCCCATTTGCTCCTTCTTTTCTTCGAAACCGAATATCCAATCAATGTGCCAATTGTTCCAGCAAATAATGAACTTAAAGTTGCTACTAATAAAGTTCCCTTAAATGCATGCATAATTGTTTCATTATATAAAATTCCATCTTGTCCAAACATACCTTTTGGAATATTATCTCCATGTGCTGTCCACCATTTAGTTGTTAAATTTGAAAAATCACGAGTATAAAGGAAACTGTAATCACCTGGATTAGGTAAAAATGTTTCAAGTGCAAATGATAGAATCGGAAATATACATACAAAAAATGTAATAATTATTAACATTATAGCGATTACATATTTACCAATTTTCCCTAAATTGAATAATGAACTCTGTCCAGATTTTCCTGTAACTGTTGTATAACTTTTTCTACTTTTTAAACTCATTTGATTCATTAATAAAATAATAACACCAAATATCATCATAATAAGTGCAAGTACATTAGCTTCACCAGTATATTTTGAATTTAATGATATGTATTTCGTAGCTAAAGTAGTAAATTTGAAATAATGCGGAACTGGATAACTACCCATTGCACTTCCAAATACTAATAATATTGTTGATAAAATAGCTGGCTTTACCATTGGTAAAGTTACACTATACATTGTTTTCCATTTTGGTGTATCTAAAATCATTGCTGCTTCTTCTAAATTTGCATCCATATTTCTAAAAATACCACCAATTAAAATATATGCAAATGGTGCATAATGAAGTCCTAAAACTACTGCACTTGGAAATAATCCACTACACCACCATATAGGCGCTGCAATTGAAGTAAGTGATACTAATAATCCATCTGAAGTTCCAGTAATCATATTACTATTAAACATATTTTGCCATACAACTGCAAGTGTCCACTGCGGCATAATATATGTAAAAATAAAAATTGAGCTAAGATATTTTTTAAACTTTAAATTAGTTCTAGTTATTAAAAAAGCAAATGTTCCACCAAATAGTATTGAGAT
>JAUCFZ010000014.1 GCA_030377915.1 Clostridiaceae bacterium HSG29 | reverse complement strand
AATATAATACATTTTCATTTTCATAATAACTATAAAATATTGGATATAATTTACTTAAAAGCTCTAAATTAATATATTTCTTTCCTTCAATAAATTTTATCGGAATATTTATTTTATCTAAATTATTATTAACATATTTTGTAAGCTCATCAGTTTCAAGTTTAAAATCAAGCCTATCTATTTCTATATACACTCTTGTTTTACTATTAGAAAGTTCAACAGTACTATCAATAATTTCTTTTAAAATATCATAAGAAATAAATACTCCATTATCATTTATAAATTCATAATCAAAAATATATTTATTATCTATTATTAAATTGCTTTCAACTCTTTTATTTCTAAGTATATCAAATACATTTCTATAATCATTTTTTAATTCATTATAAAAATAGCCTAAAACTGATAAAGCAATCAATAATACAATCAAAGTAAACGCTAAAATTTTATTCATATGATCCTTCCTTATAAAAATTCCTACGTAATATTTTAGATGACCATTACACTTGTTATAACTTGCAAAGAACTTTCCTAAACTAAAATAAAACTATTCCTAATAGTGCAGAAGAAAATATTGCAATAATAGGATGAACTTTAAACTTAACAACAGAAACAACTACTAACAAAATTATTAAAATATCTTTATAATCCTTAATAGTCTGTAATCCTAATTTATAAACAACAGTAATAATTATTCCAATAATTGCAGGTTTAAGACCTAAAAGAATTGATTTAACAATTTTTGAATCTCTAAATTTCAGAAAATAATGAGCAACTATATTTACAATAATAAATGAAACAAGAACAACACTAAACGTTGCAACCACAGCACCACTCATTCCCATAATTTTATATCCTACATATGTTGATGCATTTATTCCAACAGGTCCAGGTGTTATTTGAGAAAGAGCTAAAACATCCATAAATTCCTCTGTTGTTAACCACTGACTATTATGTACTATTTCTCTTTCTATTAGTGATAATGCGGTATATCCACCACCATAACTAAAAGCACCTATATTTAAAAATTTAATAAATAATTTACTTAACATAGATATGTCCATAAACACCTCCTATTATACCCGATACTATTAATGATATTATTGGATGAATATTTAATCCAATAATAAATACTATATTAAGTATAATAATAAAAAATGAAAATTTTGTTTTTTTAAGAGGTTTGAATAATTTATATACTGAAAACATCATTATTCCGATTACAGCAGGTCTTACACCTGAAAATATTTTTATTAAATAAATACTATTTCTATATAGCATTATTACATTTGCTAAAAGTACAATTATTACAAACGAAGGCAATACCACAGCAAAACATATGAAAAATGCACCTATAAAACCATATAATTTATATCCAATAAATGTAGAAACATTTACTGCAATAATTCCTGGAATTGATTGTGCTACTGCTATATAATCAAGGAATTCATCTTCAGTTATAAGTTTCGCATTATCAACAACTTCCTTTTGAATAACAGGCACCATAGCATACCCACCACCAATTGTGAAAGCCCCAATTTTAAAAAATGTAAAAAAAAGTTTAATAATATCTTTCATATTCACTCCAAACTAATAATAATAATAAATAATGGATAGATTACTCTATCCATTAATTATATATTTTTTAATTGTTTTTTACAAATATTTAATCGTCAAGTAATCCGCCTAAAATGCCGCCTACAGAAACAGATTTTCCACCTTTATTAGTTCCTGCTGAAGCTACAATTCTCTCTGACAATTTAGAAATAGGAAGTGATTGAATATATGCAACTCCTGGTCCTCTTAATGTTGCTAAAAACAAACCTTCTTTGCCAAATAATGCATTTTTAAAACCACCAATAAATTTAATATCATAACTTACTGAATCTTCAAAACCAACTATACAACCAGTATCTACTTTTATTTCATCATTTGGTCCTAATTCTTTTTTAATTATTGTTCCACCAGCATGAACAAATGCCATTCCATCACCAGTTAATTTTTGTAAAATAAATCCTTCTCCACCAAAAAATCCAGTACCAATTTTTTTTGTAAGTTCAATTCCAATTTCTATTCCATTAGCAGAACATAAATATGAATCTTTTTGACAAATAAATTTGCCACGATAATCTTTTAAATCAATAGGAATAATTTTACCTGGATAAGGTGCTGCAAATCCTACATGATTAATCGAACTACCATTATTTAAAAAAGTTGTTATAAAGAAACTCTCTCCAGTTACCATTCTTTTGAAGCCGCCAAATAAACCGCCTGAAGCCGATGTTTGCATTTCAATACCATTTTCCATAAATGTCATAGCCCCAGCCTCAGCTCTTACACCTTCACCTGGATCTAATTCAATTTCAACTAGTTGCATATCATTTCCATGAATTTTGTAATCAACTACATCTGCCATATTACACTCCTTTATATATACACTTTTAATACTCAACAATTATATTTTACCCAAAATTTTAAAAAATAACCAATAAATTTTTAAAATTAAAAAAACTAATAATAATAACTTATTAACTAATTAGATTCAATGAAATAACGCTTTACTTTCAGCTATTTTATGATAATATAGATATGTTATTAAGGAGTGATTATTATGGAAAAAATATTATTAACGACAAGTGCTGTTGAAAAACTTGAAAGAAAATTAGACCGTTTAGTTTTAGTTGATCGTAAACGTTTAGCAAATGAAATAAAAACAGCAAGAGGTTATGGTGACTTATCTGAAAATGCAGAATACCATGCAGCTAGAGAGATGCAAGCACACAATGAAGGTGAAATTGCAGAACTAAAAGAACTTTTAAATAATTATGAACTTGTTGAGGAATCAAATGATTCAACTAAAATTCATATTAATTCAAAAGTTTCTATACAATATATGGATACAAATGAAATTTCTGAAATCATTATTGTTCCAAGTGTAGAAGCTGAACCGTTTGAAGGAAAAATTTCTAACTTATCACCAATTGGAAAAACATTACTTGGACATACAAGAAATGAAATTATTCCGGTTGAAATACCAAAAGGAATTTTAAATATTAAAATTCTTGAAATTAATTAAATATTAGAATTTTTTTAAGGAGGGATTATTATCAAAATTAAAATTATTTATAACCCTAAGGCTGGAAGAAATCGTGGTATTGGAGATATAAAAACTCTTAGTGATGAACTTTTAAATTCAGGTCATCTTATCGAAAGAACTGCTACAAAGCAAATTAACGATACAAAAAAAGAGACTTTGAAAGCAATTAAAAATAATTTTGATTTAATAATCGCTGCAGGTGGTGACGGTACAATTAATGAAGCCGCTTCCACTCTTGCAACAGAAAATTCAGATATCCCATTAGGTATTTTTCAATTTGGTTCTGTAAATGATTTTGCATCATATTTGAATCTTACAAATGATCCCTATGATTATGCTGATTTAGTAAATAAAATGAATACTATTAAAATTGATTTAGGTAAAATTAAGGATAATTATTTTATTAATGTTGCTGCAGGAGGAACATTAACAAATATTGCTCATGATACACCTAGAGAAATGAAAGCGCTTCTTGGAAAAAATGCTTATTATTTACAAAGTATAAAAGATTTAAGTGAAAAAGGAATATATACATCAAATTTAACTTTTAAAACAGATGAATTTGAAATGACTGATGATTTTTACTTCTTTCTTGTAAGCAATTCGCCCTCAGTAGGTGGTTTCAATAAATTAGCTCCAACAGCTGAAATACAAGATGGATTACTTGATTGTGTTTTTATAAAAAAAGCAAATTTTATAGATAAAATTGAATTATTTATTCAAATTTTAAAAGGCAATCATATTGAAAATGAAAATATTTTATATTTTAAAACTTCAAAAATAAAAATAATCAATAATTCTGAAGAAGATGTTGAATATGATATTGATGGTGAATTAGGTGGTATACTACCAATTGAAATAGAAGTTGCACCATCTATCATAAATATATTAATATAAAAGTTTAAAGCATCTATATCAAATCGATATAGATGCTTTTTTATTTATTATGCACTTACTTTTTTTTCTAATAAATAGCCACTTATACCATACCAGAAAAGAAGTAGCATAAATACTTTAATCATACTCATTATTAATACTTCATTTCCAATACTTTCTGGTCGAATATTTGTATTATTTAACATTCCTGCAATCATCGAATTAAACTTTGATACAAATATAAATACAACAAATGAAAGAATTTTTTTTGCTTTAATATTATAAAAAAGTGTCTTTACAAGAATCATTGATAAAAATATTGTTACTAATAACATGCTATAACCAGAAAATACCATTACTAATATAGTCATAATTAATTCGTAAACATCTACTCCTGTAACATGAATATAACTTACAGCTTCATTAACAATATTCATATCATTAAAAAAAGTATTTACAAAGAAAATAGTAAGAAACATCACTAATAACATTATTATATCTAATAAAGCACCAATTAAATTTGCCCCTAAAATTTCATAACCATTTAAAGGTGTTAAAAATGTAAATTGACCTTCTTCTGAAAATAGAAGTTTATTCATTTTTCTAACATGCAAAACAAATAAAACTACAGAACTTATAAAAAACAATAACATGTTTAATCCTACCAAAGATCCTATTTGCTCGCTTGGACTATATCCCTTAAAATAAATCCCGATATTGATAAATATAATCACAACTAAACCACTTAGCGCATAAATCCACTTTCTTATCCAATCATATTTTATTAAATTAAACATTTAAAAACACCTCTTTATAAATATCAATTATTGACATTTCTTTTTCTTCTCTTAATTTTTCGACATTATCATTTAATACTATCTCACCTTTTTTTATCATTATCACTTCATCTAATATCGGTTCAATATCATCAATTAAATGACTTGAAATTATAGTTGCATTTTCTTCAGTTGCATTCTCAACTATTATTTTTTTGATATCTTCTTTTGCAATAATATCTATTCCATTAAATGGTTCATCTAATAATATAAGTTGAGCATTTCTTGACATTGTTAATGCTATTTTAAACTTTTCTGTCATTCCTGTTGAAAGAGACTTTATTTTTAAACCCATTTCAATATCTACCTTTTCAAGGATTTCAATACATTTTTCTCTATCAAAATCATCATAAAAATCATTATAATAATCAACTGCATTTTTAACTTTCATCCATTTCGGAAAAAAATTTGAAGTTGGCATAAAAGCCACAATATTTTTAGTTTGCTTCCCAAGTTTTAATTCATTTACTTCTACATTACCAGTAGTATTTTTTATTAAATTTGCAACTATTCTCATCATAGTTGTTTTACCACTTCCGTTTGGTCCAAGTAATCCATAAATTTTACCTTTTTCAATTTCAAGATTAATATTACTTAAAACTTGTTTATTATAGAATTTTTTATTTAAATTTTCAATCTTTGTAATCAACTATATCGCCTCAATTCTTTTTAAAATTTCATCTTTAGTATATCCTAAAGCTTCCATTTTCTTAATAAATTCATTTACCACACTTAATGATAAATCCTCTTTTAACTTTTCAATAATATCCATATCCTCTGTAACAAAAGTTCCAATTCCTCGTTTTTTAAATATTATACCTTTAGTTTCTAACTCGCCATATGCATTTCTTACAGTATTAACATTTACTTTTAATTCAACTGCAAACTCTCTAACACTTTGTAATTGTTCACCTTTTTTTAATTCCTTACTTACAATTTTTTCAATTATCGCATTCATTATTTGAATATAAATTGGTACTGTATTATTAAATTTCAAAGAATGCCTCCTTTCGTGTATCTGTGTTATAGTTGTATAGTACACTAGAATTCTATAATTGTCAATAAAATTTACAAAAAAAAAATTACTCAAATGAGTAATCCTTATTTGGTGAAGGCGGTGGGAATCGAACCCACGACTTAAGCTTATTATCCGTTGATGATATTAAACTATTTAATTATTTTTGTACATCTTTATTTAATCAAAAACTGTCATTTTTATCTTGACATTTATACTCATCAATATTAGCGTAATTAAACTCTCTCATTCTGCATATGTTACACCACATAATATGCAAAATAGTTAATTGATTCCTCCATGTTATATAAGTAATAATAATATTCTTTTTTTTCATAACTTGAATCAAACTCATATTCCATATTATTTCCAATAATATTATGAATCCCTGATTAGGCGTTTGGTTCATCCAGTTTCAGTTTCATTTCTATTTCATCATTTGGGAATGAAAATCTTTCTAAAACTATTTGTTTCATATTTTCTGTACTTTTTTTAGCATATGAATCAACAAAGGTTTTTGATATTTCAGTTATTATACTCTCCTCAGATTTATCATCATTGACTTCTTCCTTAGTGAAACAAAAGCAAACCATCAAAAACATCGTCATTGTAACTAGCATTAGTATCGTGAATTTATAATAAATTTCTATCGTTTTTAATTAAGAAGAAAATCAAATAAATTTAAATGAATAATACCATCTTTTGAAAAATCAATTTTATCCATTGTAATAAGATATTTGGAATGTTGATCCTTAATTTTTAAAAGTGACCTTAATTCTCTTTCATACGTTCCTTCATCTAAAACTGTAAGACTAACTTGATAATATAATATCTCACTTCCTTTAGTTGCAATGAAATCAACCTCATAGGATAAATTTTTTCCTACTGCTACTTCGTATCCCATTCTTAACAATTGTAGATACACAATATTCTCAATTATATGTCCTAAATTTCCCTGTCTATATCCTATGAGTTTATTTCTAAGACCCATATCAACTACATAATATTTACCATTAGTTTTCAACCGTTCTTTTCCTCTTATATCATATCTTTCACACTGATATAACATATGTGCATCACACATTAACTTTAAATAATTATCTACAGTATCTGAAGTTATTTTATGTCCATGAGATATTAATGTATTCTTAATCGAATTTGCTGACATAGAACTACCTATATTCTCGAACACAAACTTTGCCACCTTATAAAAAGTTCCTTCATCTCTGATTTTTCCTCGTAATATAATATCTCTTGTAAAAATAGAATCAAATAAACCAGATGTAATCGCTTCAACTAATTCTGGTTTATCTGTTAAAGCTATTGATGGAAAAGATCCTATCCGTAAATACTCATCAAAATATTTTTCTAAATTATTTTCACTATACTCTTTAAATCTCAAAAATTCCGAAAAAGAAAGTGGTAAAACTTTCAACTCTATATACCTACCTGATAAATATGTCATATTTTCTCCAGAAAACATCTTTGAATTTGATCCAGTTACATATATATCTACATTAAAACTAACTCTTATACTATTAATAACTTTTGCCCATTCTTCAACTTCTTGGACTTCATCAATAAGAAAATACATTCTAGCTTCTTTTACAATTTTACCTTTAATATAATCGTGCAAATTTTTGCCGTCCCTCAAATTATCAAATTCATATTTTTCATAATTAATTTCAACAATACAATTTTCTTTTATTCCATTATCAAGCAAATACTGCTTAAATAAAATCAATAATGATGATTTCCCTGAACGACGAACACCAGTAATCACTTTAACAAATTCATTATCCTTGCTCTGAATAATCTTGTCTAAATATTTATCTCTAGCTATCATAATCCCTCCAAAAGTCTTTTTTATAATTATAACCCTTTTTTTAACTTTTTTCAACTTTTTTACGACTACTAGTCGAAATTTATACTTTTTTAAAATATTTTCCTATTATCATTCGGAATTTGTTGTTTTTTTATTTTGTTTTCCCAATAAAAATACCACCCATTTGGGTGGCATTTATTCTTTTGGTGAAGGCGGTGGGAATCGAACCCACGTCCAAAAAGATATTTAAAATAGCTTCTCCGAGTGCAGACATTGCTTTAATTTTCACTCGCATATTCGCGCAATGACACGCTAATATTTGAGTTATTTCCAATTTACTCTATTCAAGTCGGAACATCCTTTACAAGAGGGTCTTAGTTAGTGACCGTTATAAGCTGCTGAGACCAAACCTCCTATAACAGTAGCTGCGATTATTACGCAGCGTAAGCTAAATTATTATCAGCATTTAAAATTTGTATACCCAGTTCTTTAACGTGTACCCCAGATATGATAAACACGACTCGCTACTATAGTAAATCCTCTTCCTGTCGAAACCTGTACGCCCCCTTATTAGTATTTCTCGCTTAAAGCTCTTTCAATGCGGCGCTTTGAGTCTTTTTCAGCCATGACATGTCTTTTATCATGAATTTTCTTTCCTTGTGCTAATGCAATTTCAACCTTAACTCTACCTTGATTATTAATATATAATTTGGTAGGAACTAAAGTAAAAGATTTTTGTTGAACCATTTTTAAAAGCTTTTCAATTTCCTTTTTATGAAGAAGAAGTTTTCTTGTTCTTAAAGGTTCTTGATTATATCTATTACCTTTTGAATATGGACTAATATTCATACCATTAATAAACATTTCACCATCTTTTATTTCAGCATATGATTCAGATATTGAAGCTCTACCCATTCTTATCGCTTTTACTTCTGTACCTGTTAGTACAATTCCAGCTTCTACAGTAGACTTAATGAAATACTCAAATCTTGCTTTTTTATTATTACTTATTAACTTATAATATTCCATAATAATCTCCAATCACTTTGCACATCCTTAATGTTAACATAACTTATAAATTAAATCAAGATTTGCATTTATTTGTTATATTACTGAAATATTTGGTATATATATATTAGTAAAGGGGTGATTTTATGAAAACAAAAGAAATTGTAATTCTACCGTATTGTAGTAAAAGAGGTCAAAAAGAGTATTTAATAAAAAATGAAACTGTTATAAATTGGGATCAACATCCTGATCATTGTTCAATATCATTCGAATTTAACGATGAAATGGATATAAGAAAATTTATAAAAGAAAAAATAGATACATTATTAAATATTGATAGTGTTGAAAATCACTTTATGAATCTTGGAATATGCCAAGCAAGTAAAGATAGCAAAAAAACATATTATCTATACAGTATTAATATTTCTAAATTGAATTATAAATTTGATGAATCACAATATGAATTTGTCGACAAGGAAGCAATTATTAACAATATTGATTCTCAACTTATTGTCGCTTATACTAGACTTGAATTTTTAAGATTTAAATAAAAAATCCCCTTTTTTGGGGATTTCTTTTGTTTATTAAATTAATTTGAAGTCTATTTCTCTATTTTTAACACTTACTTTTTCAACTTTTATTTTTACTGTTTGACCTAATTTATATTCATTTTTAGTCATTTCGCCTACTAATTTCAAATGCTCTGGTATATATTCATAGTAATCATCTTTTAAATCTTCTAATCTTACTAAACCTTCAACTGTATTTTCAAGTTGAATAAACATTCCAAAACCTGTGACAGAAGATATTACGCCTTCAAATTCATCACCAATATGTTGTTTCATATATTCAGCTTTTTTAAGATCTTTAACATCTCTTTCAAGTCTTTCAGCTATTCTTTCATTTTCAGAAGAAATCTCTGATACATCTTCTACTTTCTTTTCAAGGAAAGCAATCTGTTTTTTCGTCATTTTATTATCAATTATTAATTTAATAATTCTATGAATTTGTAAATCAGGATATCTTCTAATTGGTGAAGTAAAATGTGTATAATAATCAGCTGCTAAGCCAAAATGTCCATCATTTTTACTTGAATATCTAGCTTGTTTTAATGATCTTAACATCATTTTACTAATAATATATTCTTCAGGTTTACCTTTTACCGAATCCAATAATTCTTGTACTTTCTTAGGATGAAGTTCTCCTTCACTCCCTTTTAATGTATATCCAAGATTATATACAAATTTTTTGAAATCATTAATTTTACTTTCATCAGGATCTTCATGCACTCTATATACCGAAGGATATTCAAGCCAAAATACATGCTCAGCTACCACTTCATTTGTTAATAGCATAAACTCTTCTATAATCCTATTTGATTCTCCACGTTCATATTGATAGATATCTGTAATATATCCTTTATCATCTAATTCTAACTTAGTTTCTGGAAAATCAAAATCTACAGCTCCTCTTGAAAATCTTTTTTTATTAAGAATCTTTGCAAGTTCAGCCATAACAATAAATTCATCTTTTATATAATCATATTTTTTTAAATTATCATTATTACTTTTATTTAAAATATTTGTAACATCTTCATATATCATTCTTTCATTTGAATTAATTATTGCATTATTTATTTCATATGAATTAACAGTTCCATTATTATCAATTTCCATTTTTACAGAAAGAGTAAGTCTATCTACTTTTGGCATTAAACTACATAAGTTATTTGATATTCTTTCAACAAACATAGGTATAACTCTATCAGGCAAATAAATGCTTGTTGCTCTTTTTAAAGCCTCGGTATCTAAAACCCCACCTTCCGTAACATAATGCGATACATCAGCAATATGCACCCAAAGTGTAAAGCCACTTTCAGTTTTCTCAATTGATATAGCATCATCAAAATCTCTTGCATCTGCACCATCAATTGTAACAGTTATAAGATTTCTATAATCAACACGCTTATTTATTTCTTCCTCAGTAATTTCTTCACTTAATTCATTTGCTTTATTAATTATTTTTTTATTAAAACTTTGTCTTACGCCTGCCGCTCTTATTATTGCTTCTTCTTCAACAAAAGGATCATTACTAGGTCCAAGAATTTCAATTATTTTTCCTTCAGGATTTCTATCATCAATAGGCCATTTAATTACATCAGCTATAACTTTATATCCATCTTGACAATTTTTAGTTAAATTTCCTGGAACAAATAAATCCCAATTTATTCTTTTATCATCAGGTACAATAAACCCAAATCCATTTGCTTTTTGAAATACTCCTACTATTCGAGAATTGCCTTTTTTTATAATACCAACAATTTCCCCTTCTTTTTTCTTACCATTATCACTTTCATTTAGAATCTTTACAGAAACAATATCATCATGCATACCACCATTGAGATTAGTTCTAGGTATAAAAATATCTGTTTCCTCAGGATTATCAGTAACAACAAATCCAAATCCTTTTTTGGCAATTTCAAGTCTACCTACAACAACTCCAAAGAATTCTGGAAGACCATATTTTTTCTTTCTCGAATAGAATAACTTACCTTCTTCAACGAGTTTAGTAAGTATTTTTTGAAATTCAGCCGAATCTTTTTTATCAATATCAAATGCTCTTGCAATTTCGTAATCAAAAAGTGGAGGTAATTTGTTATCAATAATGTACTCCATAATTTTATTTTCAATGCTCATTTTATCACTTCCCATACTATAATTTTCACTATGTATATTCTACATCTATTATACCAAATTTATTAAATATTAAACTTAAATTATTTTCCTATTAAAATAATCAAAAAAAAACGGAGAAATTAATCTCCGTAATTATTAATTAAACATTAAATGTCCAAACTTCACAAATAGTGGAGCAAACACTAACGATACAATTGTCATCAATTTTATCAAGATATTAATTGCTGGACCAGATGTATCCTTAAATGGGTCACCTACAGTGTCACCAACTATACTTGCATTGTGGGCATCACTACCTTTTCCACCATGAACTCCTGAACCAATATATTTTTTAGCATTATCCCAAGCACCACCGGCATTTGACATAAATATTGCTAAAAGAACACCTGTAACTAGTGCTCCAACTAACATTCCACCTAAAGCTGCAGGTCCTAATAAAAAACCCATTGCTAATGGTGAAAGTACAGCCATTACTCCTGGTAAAACCATTTCATGTAATGCTGCTTTAGTACTAATTTCAACACATTTATTATATTCAGGTTCTGCAGTACCTTCAAGGATTCCTGGTATTTCTTTAAATTGTCTTCTTACTTCAATAATCATTTCTTGTGCTGCTTTACCTACTGAATTCATAGTCATTGCAGAGAATACAAATGGAAGCATTCCACCTATAAACAATCCAACAACAACAGTTGGCTCTAAAATATCTATTTCTGTTAAACCTACAACCTGAGCATATGATGTAAATAATGCTAATGCAGTAAGTGCAGCAGAACCAATTGCAAAACCTTTTCCTATTGCAGCAGTTGTATTTCCAACTGAATCAAGTTTATCTGTAATAGCTCTTACTTCACTAGGAAGTTCGGCCATTTCAGCAATTCCACCTGCATTATCAGCGATTGGACCATATGCATCTACAGCAACAGTAATTCCAGCTGTTGAAAGCATTCCTACCGCAGCAATTGCAATACCATATAATCCAGCAAAACTGTATGCAGCTAATGTTCCTATTGCTATTAAAATAATTGGAATAGCTGTTGAATACATTCCTGTTGCAATACCAGAAATAATTGTAGTAGCAGCACCAGTTTTAGCCTGCTCTGCAATTTCTTTTACATGTTTATATTCATCAGAAGTATAATACTCAGTTGCAACACCAATTAATATTCCTACTAATAAACCAGTTACTACAGAAAATGCTATATTAAATTCACCAAAGAAATATTTGCTAAGAATAAAAGCTCCAATAGTTACTAAAATTCCACTAATATAAGTACTCATTTTTAACGCTTTATGAGGATTTGATTTATCATCACCTTTAACAAAGAAAGTTCCAATAATTGAACTAAAAATACCAATTGCAGCTAAAACTAATGGGAATAAAACACCCTTAGTTCCTGTAAATATAATACTTCCTAAAGTCATTGAAGCAATAATAGATCCTACATATGATTCAAAAAGATCGGCACCCATACCTGCAACGTCTCCAACATTGTCTCCAACATTATCAGCGATTGTTGCTGGATTTCTAGGATCATCCTCAGGAATTCCTGTCTCAACTTTTCCTACAAGGTCAGCACCAACATCGGCAGCTTTTGTATAAATACCTCCACCTACTCTTGAAAATAACGCTATTGAAGAAGCACCAAGACCAAAACCAGTTAAAATAGTTGGATCACCAAATGCTAAATATAATATTCCAATTCCTGAAATACCAAGTCCAACAACTGACATACCCATAACAGCTCCACCTGAAAAAGCAATTTTCAATGCTTTATTCATACCACTTGTGTAAGCAGCATTTGCTGTTCTTACATTAGCAGCTGTAGCTACTTTCATTCCAAAAAATCCTGCCATCGCAGAAAATAATGCACCTAATACGAATGCTAATGCAGTTTTAGGACCAAGTCCCCACGCAATAACAGCACTCATAGCAGCTGCAAAAAATACTAAAACCTTATATTCACTCTTTAAAAAAGTCATAGCACCTTCGTGAATGTACATAGATAGTTCTTCCATTCGTTCAGTGCCTACTTCCATCTTATTAACTTTATTAACCGCAGTAAAATATGCAAAAATAAGCGCGATTACCCCCGCTAAAATTGCTACCATAACAAAATTCATATTCTCCCCTCCAGAAATTCTTAACTTATATTAATTATTGCACTATAACTAACATTAAAGCACTTAACATGAAAGCAATTGCTGCTACTTTCGTAATTTTATCAAAAACTTTATCATATCCTCTAGCTTTATTTTTTCCCATAAGTTGCTCAGCGCCTCCGCCGATTGAACCTGATAATCCAGCTGTTTTACCAGATTGTAATAATATACTTGCTATTAATACTAACGCAGATATTACTAATATCACTGTTATAACTGTTGAAGCCATACTAACCCCTCCTTCTTTTTTAATTGCAAAGTAATCTTAACACAGTAAGATGTAAAAATCAATCTATTTAATTATTTTCTGTAAGGAAACCAGTTTCACACTGGTAATATGAATTTTATTAACGAAAGGTCCCTAAAATAGGAACCTTTCAATAGTTTTATTAAATTTTATTATTCGTTTTATAAGTTATAAAAAACGTCTTTTCCAAGATATTCAGCTGCCTCAGCTAATTCTTCTTCGATTCTCATTAATTGATTATATTTTTCTACTCTATCAACTCTAGCTGGAGCACCAGTTTTAATTTGACCAGCATTAACAGCAACAACTAAATCAGCAATCATTGAATCTGCAGTTTCACCAGATCTATGAGATATAACAGCAGTATATCCAGCTCTATTTGCCATTTGAATAGCATTTAATGTTTCTGTAATTGTTCCAATTTGGTTTAATTTAATTAAAATTGAATTAGCAGATCCTTCTTCAATTCCTCTAGATAATCTTTCAGTATTAGTAACAAATAAATCATCACCAACAATTTGAATTTTATTACCTAATTTTTCTACCATTAATTTCCAGCCATCCCAATCTTCTTCATCTAAACCATCTTCAATTGAAACAATTGGATATTTTTCTACTAATTTAGCATAGTAATCAATGAATTCAGCTGAAGTCATTTCAATTCCTTCACCTTTTAAAATGTATTTTCCTTTTTCTTTATCATACATTTCACTCGCAGCAGCATCTATTGCAATTGCAATTTCTTCGCCTGGAACATATCCAGCAGCTTTAACAGCTTCAACTATAACTTGTAACGCTTCTTCATTACTTCCTAAGTTAGGAGCAAATCCACCCTCGTCACCAACTGCAGTAGCAAGATTTCTTTCTTTTAATACGTTTTTAAGATTATGATAAATTTCAGCACCCATTCTTAAAGCTTCTCTAAATGATTTAGCTCCAACTGGCATAACCATCCATTCTTGAATATCTACATTATTATCAGCATGTTCTCCACCATTTAAAATATTCATCATTGGTACTGGTAACATTTTAGCATTAACTCCACCAAGATATTGATATAATGGCAATCCAGTATTTAAAGAAGCTGCTTTAGCAACAGCCATAGAAACACCTAATATTGCGTTTGCGCCTAATCTTCCTTTATTTGGAGTTCCGTCTAATTCAATCATTTTTTTATCAATTCTTACTTGATCGTATGAATCCATTCCAATTACTTCAGGAGCAATAATTTCATTTACATTATTAATTGCATCTAATACACCTTTTCCCATGTATCTTGATTTGTCTCCATCTCTTAATTCAACAGCTTCAAACGCTCCAGTAGAAGCTCCAGATGGAACTGCTGCTCTTGCCATTACTCCACTTTCTAAAGCCACTTCAACTTCTACAGTTGGGTTACCTCTTGAATCTAAAATTTCTCTTGCGTATACATCTAAAATATAAGACATTTTATTCCTCCTCTTTTATTATACTAGAACCTGTCATCTCTGCAGGTTTTTCAATATCCATTAATTCAAGAAGTGTTGGAGCTAAATCACATAGCTTACCATCATTTCTCAATTTATGCTTTTTATCAATAACTATGCATGGTACAACATTAGTTGTATGAGCTGTCATAGGATTACCATTTTCATCTTCCATAACTTCAGCATTTCCATGATCTGCTGTTATTATCATTTTACCATTTTTCGATAATAATTTTTCAACAATTCTTCCTAAACATTCATCAACTGCTTCAACAGCTTTAACAGCTGCATTAAAATCTCCAGTATGACCAACCATATCAGTGTTAGCAAAGTTAAGAACTATGAAATCATGTTTTTCTAAATCAATTTGCTCAACTAATTTTTCAGTTACTTCATAAGCTGACATTTCAGGTTTTAAATCATAAGTTGCAACATCCGGAGAATTTACAAGTACTCTATCTTCATTTTTATTTGGAGCTTCAACTCCACCATTAAAGAAAAAAGTAATATGCGCATATTTCTCAGTTTCAGCAATTCTTAATTGATTTTTTCCAATATTACTTAAATATTCACCTAAAGTATTAACTAATTTTACTGGTTTATATGCAATATCAACATTATTAAAAGTTGCATCATATGTTGTCATACAAACATAATCAGTTTTTTTATAATCTCTTTCGAAATCTTTAAATTCTTTATCAATTATTGCACGAGTAATTTGTCTAGCTCTATCAGGTCTAAAGTTAAAAAATATTATTGAATCATTTTCATTAATTGTTGCAACTGGTTCATTATTTTTTATAATCACTGTAGGTTTTACAAACTCATCTACTTCATCTTTATTATATGAATTTTCAACTGCTTCTGTAGCAGTATCAGCTTTCTCACCTATTGCGTTAAATAATGCGTCATATGCTAATTTAACTCTTTCCCATCTATTATCTCTGTCCATGGCATAATATCTACCACTAACCGTTGCAATTTCCCCAATGCCAATTTCATTCATTTCTTTTTCAACTTCTTGAAGATATTTAATTGCACTTTTTGGTGGAGTATCTCTTCCATCTAAAAATGCATGAAGATATAATTTTTCAATATCATTTTTCTTTGCAAGTTTTATTAATCCTTTAATATGGTTAATATGACTATGAACTCCACCGTCAGATACAAGACCCATAATATGAAGGCTAGAATTATTTTCTTTTGCATTTTTACAAGCTTTTATAAATGCTTCATTATTATAAAATTCACCATCTTCAATCTCTTTGCTAATTTTAGTTAAATATTGATAAACTACTCTTCCAGCACCAATATTTAAATGACCTACTTCAGAATTTCCCATCTGTCCATCTGGTAAACCAACATCAAGACCGCTTGCTTTTATTGTAGTGCTTGAATATTTTTCATAATATTTATCAAAGTTTGGAGTATTTGCAGCTGCTATTGCATTATGATTTTTATCACTTCTTTCACCCCAACCATCTAATATGATTAATGCTACTGGGTTAGACATACAATCACTTCCTTAATAAACTGCAACTTTTGAGAATGTGTCAGCTACTAAACTAGCTCCACCTACTAAAGCTCCATCAATATCAGATTTTGACATAATTTCTTTTACATTTGCAGGTTTAACACTTCCACCATACTGAACTCTTACAGCATCAGCAACTGTTTGATCATATAATGATTTAATTGTTTCTCTAACAAAACCTGTCATTTCATTTGCTTGATCTGCAGTAGCAGTTTTACCAGTTCCAATAGCCCAAATTGGCTCATAAGCAACAACAACTTTGCTTACATCTTCAGCTTTTACATTTTCAAATGCTTTAACAATTTGCTCTTTAACAAAAGGCTTCATTTCTCCAGATTCTCTTAATTCTAAAGATTCACCAACACATAAAATTGGATCTATTTCTACTTCAATTGCTTTAAGAACTTTTTTATTTACTGTTTCATTTGTTTCATTATAATACATTCTTCTTTCAGAGTGTCCTATTATTACATAATCAACTCCAACTT
The DNA here is from genome assembly GCA_030377915.1 of Clostridiaceae bacterium HSG29. Taxonomy (GTDB): domain Bacteria; phylum Bacillota; class Clostridia; order Peptostreptococcales; family Acidaminobacteraceae; genus HSG29. The sequence goes on along the minus strand of JAUCFZ010000014.1, from coordinate 11,727 downwards.
CTTTTAACATTTTAGGAGCAATTTCACCTGTAAAAGCACCATTGTCTTCAAAATGCATATTTTGAGCTCCAACCTTAATATTTGTTCCTTTTGCAGCTTCAACTAAATCTTTTAACATAGTTGCTGGAACACATATTCCTACTTCAGCTTCAGCATCTTTAACTAAATCCTTAAATTCGTTAATATACTCAAGACCTTCCTTAATTGTCATATTCATTTTCCAGTTTCCAGCTATAAATGGTTTTCTCATTCTATACCTCCAAATTATTATTTATTATCTAAAGCCATTATTCCAGGCAATTCTTTTCCTTCTAAAAATACAAGTGATGCTCCTCCACCAGTTGAAATATGAGACATTTTATCTCCAAATCCCAAAGTGTTTACAGCTGTTGCACTATCTCCGCCACCAATAATTGTAATTGCGTCAGTATTAGCCATTTCACTTGCAACACTAATTGTACCATTTGCAAAATTCTCAAATTCAAATACACCCATTGGTCCATTCCAAATTATTGTTTTTGCATCTTTAATTATATCTTTAAATAAATCAGCAGTCTTTGGTCCAATATCAAGTCCCATATAACCATCTTCAATATTTTGATCTTCTGTAACAATTGGCTCAGTATCTTTTGAAAATTCTGCACCAACAATATGATCTACAGGAATAACAAATTTAACATTTTTTGCTTTTGCTTGTTCAATCATTTTTAATGCATAATCAAGTCTATCTTCTTCAACTAATGAATTGCCAATTGTATATCCTTGAGCCTTTAAGAATGTATAAGCCATTCCTCCACCAATTAATATTGAATCTACTTTATCAAGTAAGTTTTCAATAACTGCAATCTTATCAGATACTTTCGCTCCACCTAATATTGCAACAAATGGTCTTTCAGGAGTTTCAACAGCATTTCCTAAAAATTTAATTTCTTTTTGAATTAAATATCCAGATGCACTTTCATCCATAAATTTAGTGACACCTTCAGTTGAAGCGTGTGCACGATGTGCAGTACCAAATGCATCATTTACATAAACATCAGCTAATGATGCTAATTCTTTAGCAAATTCTTCTTCGTTTTTTTTCTCTTCTTTTCTATAACGTGTATTTTCAAGTAAAACTACTTCTCCGTTTTCCATATTATTTGTGGCTTCTTTTGCGTTTGTTCCAACAACTTCGTCATCAGCTGCAAATATAACTTTTGTATCTAGTATTTCATCTAATCTTTTAGCAACAGGCGCTAAACTAAATTCTTTTTTTGCTTCACCTTTTGGTCTTCCTAAATGTGAGCATAAAATAACTTTCGCGTTATTTTCTAATAAGTATTTAATTGTAGGAAGTGCTCCTTCTATTCTACTTTCATCTGTTATTTCAAATTTATCGTTTAATGGTACATTGAAATCACATCTTACTAATACTTTTTTTCCGTTTATATTTATATCTTCAACTGTTTTTTTATTTAGCATCATAAACCTCCAAATAACTATAAAGTAATTTTAGCCCTGTTTTCACAGGGCTATTAATTTATTTTTTACTATTAAACTAATCTTAAAGCTAAATCTACAACTCTGTTAGTATAACTTAATTCGTTATCATACCATGAAATAACTTTAACCATATTTCCATTAATTACTTTTGTACATTTAGCATCAATTAATGATGACTCAGAAAGTCCTAAGATATCAGTAGAAACAATTTCGTCTTCAGTATATCCTAAAATACCTTTTAATGAACCTTCTGCAGCAGTTTTAAATGCAGCATTAACTTCTTCAACTGTAACATCTTTAGCTAATGTAAATACAACATCAACACATGATCCACATGGAACTGGTACTCTAATAGCCATTCCATCAATTTTTCCTTCTAAATTAGGTAATACTTTAGTAGTTGCAATAGCAGCACCTGTAGTTGTAGGGATAATATTTTCAGCAGATGTTCTTCCTCTTCTCATACTTGAAGCAGGTCCATCTAATACAACTTGATCATTTGTATATCCATGAACTGTTGTCATTAAACCTTTTTCAATTCCAAAGGCCTCGTCCATAACTTTACATACTGGTGCGAAACAGTTTGTAGTACAAGAAGCATTTGAAACAATTAAATCAGTATCTTTTAATTCATCATCATTTACACCTAATACAATAGTGTTATCTAATTTATCTTTAGCAGGTACTGTTAAAATAACTTTTTTAGCTCCAGCTTCTAAATGCATAGCAACTTGCTCTCTTTTTCTGAATACTCCTGTAGATTCAATTACTAAATCAACATTATTTTCAGCCCAAGGTAATTCAACAGGATTTCTTACTCCTGTAACCTTGATAACATTTCCATTTACAACTAAATTTCCATCTGCAACTTCAACAGTTCCGTCAAATCTTCCTTGAACTGAATCATATTTTAATAAATAAGCTAAATTTTCTACGCTTGTTAAATCATTAATTGCTACTACATTTAAACCCATTTCTTTTCTTGAAGTAACCAATCTTAAAAAACTTCTACCAATTCTTCCAAAACCATTAATTGCTACATTAGCCATTTTTTCTCCTCCTAAAATCCTTTAAAATTTCGCTAGCAACATTCTCATCTGTCACTAATACTAGTTTCGAATCCAATTTTGTTATTGCACGTATTGCTTCAACTTTTTCAATACCTCCAGCAACAGCGATCAAATTCTTAGTTTGTTTAAATTTATGTAAATCAATACCTATTGTATTGATTTCATGCACAACTTCTCCCAATGAATTAAAATAATATCCAAAAGCTTCAGCAACAGCTCCTTTATCTTGGATCATTTTCATTTCATCCACATATAATCCTCTGCGTTTTGCCATAATATCTGATCTTCCAATTCCAAAGACCAGAGTATCAATGGAATTTATTAAATTTATAGTTTCTCGTATTTCAGGTTCATTTTGTAATTCTTTTATTGTCCCTTCAGATAATTTATCAGGCGTAGACAATAATTTATAATTACAAGATAATTTATTTGCTAGAATTTCTGCCAACGTATTTGACTGATATTCAGCTTTATCGCCTAAACTTCCTCTAGTAGGTATTATTTTTACATCACGGTATTTTTTACTTTTTACATTTAATCTTTCGATTACGCTTTGAACAGAAGAACCACCTGTTATTCCAATAATTGATTTATCATTAATTATTTTCATAAGATATTTTGAAGCACATTCACCAATTGAACTTAGAACCATTTTATCATCATCCAAATTAAGTGGTGCAATTATTACTTTTTTTATTCCTAAATAATCTGCAAGAATTTTCTCGCTTTCATCAATACCTTTAAACATATGATATAATTTATCAATTTCTTCTAAAACCTTTTTACCTTCATCAGTAATTATCATACCCTTTAATGTAGTATCTAATAATTTATTTTCTTTTAATTTATCAGTTTCTTTTCTAATGATTCTTTCAGAAATATCCATTTTCACTGATAATATCCTTCTTCCAACAGGTTCAATCATATTTACAATTTTCAATATCTCATATCTTTCAATAAATATTTCTTGAAATTCAGGCGCTAATTTAAATAGAACTTTTAAAAAATCTCCCGTTTTAGATTTATCTTCATTCATTTTAACACTCCTCGGACTTGTTTTGTCCCTGCTGCAATTTTTGTCCCGTCCAGACCAAAAAAAATAAACTTCCTACGATGTAATGATAACATACTCAGAAAATTTATCAAGTTTTTTTTAAAATCTTTTTCTTTTTCTAGATGATTTAATTCCAATTGCTTCCCTATACTTTGTAATAGTTCTTCTTGAACAAGATATCCCAAATTGATCTAATTGATCCGTTATTTTTTGATCACTTATTGGATGATTTTTATCTTCTTCATTTACCATCTTTTTAATTAAAAGTTTAATACTTTCAGCTGAAATTCCACCATTCTCAGTTTGAATACCAGCCTGAAAGAAATATTTAAGTTCAAATAAACCATGTGAACATTGAAGATATTTTCCATTAGCTGTTCTACTTACAGTTGATTCATGAACCTCAACATCATCTGCAACATCTTTCATATTTAATGTTTTTAAAAAAAGCGCACCTTTTTCAAAAAAATCATATTGTTTTTTTACTATCTCTTCTACTACTCTATAAATAGTATCTCTTCTTTGCTCAATACTTCTGATTAAAAATAATGCTTTTTGCATTTTCTTTTTAATATATTCTTTTTCATTTTCTTTTGTTTTGCTATCTTTTATAATTTTCTTATAAAACGAACTTAAAAAAAGTCTTGGTGCAGTATAATTCGAAATTGTAATTCTATATTCCCCTTCAATCTTCTCGACTATTACATCAGGTTCAATATATTTTGTATTGACATTATTAAAAATTCTTCCCGGTTTAGGTTCTAAGGTTTTAATATAATCAACTATCTCCTGAATTTTATGAACAGATTGATTAAGCTCTGCGGCAATTTTTTTTAAATTATTTTCTGATAAATCCTCTAAATAATCATTAACAATTTTCTTAGCAATAATATTTTCTTCATCTTTTCTATATAATTGAATTAAAAGGCATTCCTTAATATCCCTAGCACAAACTCCAACTGGTTCAAATTCTTGCAAGTATAAAATAACTTCATTAATCATTTCATCTGAAATATCAAATTCCTTATGAATTTTTTCATTATCATATTCTAAATAGCCATTTGTTCCAACACTATTAATCAAATATCTTGCAATATCATAATATTTTTCATCTAAATTTGAAAAAACAAGTTGTGTTTCTAAAAATTCTTTTAAATTCATATTTTTTGAAACAAATTCTTCATAATTATAATCTTCATAATCTGTACTATATGAAATATCATCATATCTATTATGGTAGCTATCATCACTAACAGCTTCCCAATCTATTTTTTCAATTTTATCATCTATAATTTCTTTTTCTAATGTTGGGTTTTCCAATAATTGTTCATCAATAAAATGATTCAATTCAATAGAATTATATTGTAAAATTTCTATAGCTTGTCTTAATTCAGTTGTCATTACAAGTTCTTGTCTTTGCGACAATTCCAAGTTAAATCCCATTTTCATAATATTTCCTCCATGAAACAATTATATCATCAAAAAAGACTAAAATAAAGATAAAACAGATATATGAAACATATTAGTTTACATAAAACAAAAAAACGTTTAAATTCATAGAATCTAAACGTTTATTATTATTATTATCTTTTTCCTTTATCGTATGGTTCTCCAACAGCTTTTGGTCCAACAGAACTTCCACTAAATATTAATAACGCAACTATCGTTAATAAATAAGGTAATATCTTGAAAAACTCTTGTGGGAATTTTGCAAGAAATGCGAAATCTGTAGAATAAACACTAAGTATTTGTGAAAATCCAAAGAATAAACTTGCTCCAAGTACACCAGCTGGTTTCCATTTACCAAATATTAATGATGCTAAAGCAATAAAACCTACACCATGAATACTACCAATTGTATATTGAGTATCAAATGTTAAAACCATTACAGCTCCTCCAAGTCCACCAAGTGCACCTGAAAGTAAAACTCCAATATATCTCATTTTATAAACGCTAATACCCATACTATCAACTGCATGAGGGTGTTCACCAGTTGCTCTTAATCTAAGCCCAAATGGAGTTTTATAAAGAACATACCAACTTGCAACAACTATAATCAAAGCAATATATACAGTAGGATATATATTTTCAAAAAATATTCTTCCGATAATAGGTATTTTACTTAAACTCGGATAAGTGGTTTTAACAAAACCTTTTTCAAAACTTTGTGTTCTTTGTTGATGAAAAATTACTTGTGATAAATATACAGTTAAACCTCCAGCTAATAAGTTAATAGCTGTACCAGAAATAACCTGCTCCGCTCCTAAATTTATACTTAAATATGCATGTACTGTAGAAATCAAAACACCTGCAAGCAAACCAAATAAAAGTGCAATCCACGGTGCAAAAGAAGTAGATTTTTCTAAAAAAACTATCGCCGTAGCAGCAGTAAATCCACCAATCATCATAATACCTTCAAGTGCAATATTTACTACACCACTTCGTTCTGAAAACATACCCCCAATTGCAGTAATTATAATAGGAGTTGAAAAAATTAACGTTAACGTTATCATTGAATATATAACTTCCATTATTTACCCCCTTTCAAACGTTTTAACAGCATTTTGATACCGTTTTGCATTGCTATGAATAAAATAATCATCGAACTAATAATTACAGCAATATCTTTTGGAATTCCGCTTGATTGCATAATAGGCTGGGCTGCATTTAATGAACCAAATAATAATCCACCTAATAATGATCCCAATGCAGTATTTCCACCAACTAATGCTACAGCAATACCAGTAAATCCATATCCTTCAGCATGAGGTAAAACACGACCATAACCAAATGTTCCAATTGCTAAAACAGTTCCACCAAGTCCTGCATATGCTCCTGCAATTACCATTGATAATGCAGCTCTTGAATTAACTTTAATTCCAGCATATTTTGCAGCATCCGGATTATATCCAACAGCTTTTAATTCATAACCAAATGTAGTTTTTTCAATAATATACCAAAAAGAAAATACAGCTATAATAACTAAAATAAAACCCCAATTTAATCTTGAATGGTTTGTTATATCAGATAAAAAATCACTTTTTAAAGTTGCTCCTTTAACTATCGCAACTGTTTTTGAATTTGTACTTCCAGGAAGTTTTTTCAAATAATAATTAGTCATAAAGAGTGCAATATAATTCATCATTATAGTAACAACAACTTCATGAACATTATATTTTGCTTTTAAAATTCCAGGAACAAATCCCCAAATAGCTCCTGCTAAAGCACCCGCAAGTATTACTAAAGGTAATAATAATACTGTTGGTAAAGGCACAAGTATGGCTACCGCAACTGAAGCAAAAGATCCAACAATCATTTGTCCTTCAGCTCCAATATTAAAAAGTCCTGTTCTAAAAGCAAACGCTACAGATAAACCAGTTAAAATAATAGGCATCGCAAAAACAAAATACTCTCCAAGATATCTCGCATTAAAAATTGCTTTACCAGTACCAATTTTACTTAAATTAATTCCAAGCACTCCTCTAATAATTGATGAGAACATATCAAGAGGATTTAATCCTGAAAATATCATAATTATACTTCCTACTAAGAAACCAAGAATTATGGAAATTGCAGGAATAATAAAATGATGGTTTTTTTCATCAAGTATATAGTTATAAATTTTTCTCATTTTTTATACCTTTCCTCTCTTAGCACCAGACATCATAAGTCCAATTTCATTTTCATCAGTTTCACTTGCATTAAGAATACCAACTATTTCACCTTCATAAATTACTGCTATACGATCAGAAACATTTAAAACTTCTTCCATCTCTAACGACATTAATAATATTGCTTTTCCAGCATCTCTTTCACTGATTAATCTTTCATGTATATATTCAATAGCACCAACATCAAGCCCTCTAGTAGGCTGCGCAGCAATTAATAATTTAGGAGATCTATCAATTTCTCGTGCAATAATTGCTTTTTGTTGATTTCCACCTGACATACTTCTTGCTTCAGTAATACTTCCTTGTCCACTTCTTACATCAAACATTTCAATTAACTTTTCTGAATAAGAACGTATTGCTTCCGGCTGTATTATGCCTTTTACTGAATATGGTTCTTGAAAATAATTCTGTAAAACAAAATTCTGCTCAACTGAAAAATCTAAAACAAGACCATGTTTATGTCTATCTTCTGGAATATGTCCGATTCCCAAAAGAGTTCTATTTCTAATTGATTCATGTTCTATACTCTTACCTTCAAATAATATTTTTCCAGATTCAATTTTCTTTAATCCAGTAATAGCTTGTATCAATTCAGATTGACCATTACCATCAATTCCAGCTACACATAAAACTTCTCCAGCTTTAACTTCCAAATTAAGGTTTTTAACCGCAGGGAGTTTTCTTGAATCAAGAACATTTAAATTTTCTATTTTTAATACTACATCTGTCGGAGTTGCAGGAATTTTTTCAACTTCAAAACTTACTTCTCGCCCAACCATCATTTCAGCCATTTCTTCTTCTGAAACACTCTCTACATCAACAGTACCAATATATTTTCCTCTTCTTAATACAGAACAACGATCAGCAACTTCTTTAATTTCCTTTAACTTATGAGTAATTAAAATTATTGATTTTCCCTCTTTTACAAGTTCTTTCATTATTCTCATTAATTCTTTTATTTCTTGGGGTGTTAAAACTGCAGTAGGTTCATCAAAAATTAAAATTTCTGCATTTCTATAAAGCATTTTTAATATCTCTACTCTTTGTTGCATTCCTACAGTAATATCTTCAATTTTTGCATATGGATCAACGCTTAATCCATATTTGTCACTAATTTCTGCAACTTTTTTAGCAGCAGTTTCAATATCAATTCTACCAAAAGATTTTTTTGGCTCAAGTCCTAAAATGATATTCTCTGTTACAGTAAAATTATGAACCAATTTAAAATGTTGATGTACCATTCCAATACCATGCTCATTAGCAACGTTAGGATTTTTAACATCTACTTCCTTACCTTTAATTAAAATTTTACCTTCTTCAGGTTGATATAAACCAAATAAAACACTCATAAGAGTTGATTTTCCAGCACCATTCTCTCCAAGTAGAGCATGAATTTCTCCATCTACAACTTGCAAAGTAACATTATCATTTGCTTTAATGCCAGGAAATTCTTTTGTAATATTAAGCATTTCAATTACATATTTCATAATCTCTCCTGTCTATTTAAACTCTTCCACAAATACCACTAACTATACAACTTTCTCTTTGAAAATATTCTGTTTAGGTATGTATTTTTTTTGAAAATAATATGTTAAAAAAAGCCAAGATCAAATGGTCTTGGCTTTTAGTAGCTTAAACTATTTTAAACGATTAGGTAATACAGGAACTTCAATTTCTCCTGAAACTACTTTTTCTTTATATTCATTAACAGTATTCACAATCTCATCTGATAAATTAGGATTTTCAGCAGGGATTCCAACACCATCATTAGCTAAACTATAAACTAATACTTCTCCACCTGGGAATTCTCCAGCTAAAGTTTTAGAAGCAACGTCATAAGCAGCAACGTCTACTCTTTTCATCATAGAAGTAAGAACTGCAGAGTTATCTCCATCATAGATACCATCAGCATATTGATCTTTATCTACACCAATAGCCCAAACATCTTCACCATTAGTTCTTCTATCTTTAGCTTCTTTAATTAAACCGTTTCCAGTTCCACCAGCAGCATGATAAATAATGTAAGCACCTTGATCATACATTTTAGCAGCTAAAGTTTGTCCAATTTGAGTATCAGAGAATGATCCAGCATACTCAACTAAAACTGTCATATCAGGATTAACTGCAGCAACACCAGCTTCAAATCCAGCTTCAAATTTTTGAATTAAATCAAAATCCATTCCACCAATAAATCCAACTGTATCTTTTCCAGCTTCATCAGCTTTTAAAGCAGCTGCAACACCAGTTAAGAAAGATCCTTCGTGCTCAGCAAATACTGCATTTGCAACGTTTGCTCTGTCACCAACAACCATGTCAATAATTAAATATTTTTGCTCAGGGAAATTACCTGCAACTTCAAACATTGCGTCAGCAAATAAGAATCCTGGTGCAATAATTATATCTAACTCTTCATCAGAGAATGTAGATAAATTTGGAATATAATCAGCATCTGAAGCAGATTGTAAATATTTAGTTTCAATTCCTTCTTCTTCAGCAAATTTTACGATTCCTTCCCAAGTACCTTGATTGAAAGATTTATCATCAATACCACCAACATCTGTAACTAAGCCTACAGTAAAATCTGGTGTTTCAACAACTGGCTCAGCAGGAGCTGGCTCTTCAGTCTTAGCAGGTTCTTCTGTCTTAGCAGGTTCTTCTACTGGAGCTGGCTCTTCTTTCTTTGCGCATCCTACGAATGCTGTCATCACAAGTGATAACACTAATAACATTACTAAAAATTTTTTCATTTTTCCTCCCTTATAAATACACTAACATTTTTAAAATATACCACATTATTTCTGTTTAAAACATTTTTCGAACACTGAAAACGTTTTTTTGAAACTAATTCTATTATAACGTCAAAAATAAAACTATACATCATAATTACTCAACAAAGAATCTGTTGGATTAATTATATTTTTTGATATTTTTTATGTTTTATTTGTGTTATCTATACAAATAAAATTATTTTCAAAACTTAAGGTATATCTCATAATATATTTCTTTAATACACACATATTAAAGATGATTACATTATATAATTATTATTTCTTTTTATCAACATTATATTAATAAGTTAACATTTAACAAAATTATAAAAAGCCAATACTTATTTATTCTTCAACTCTAATTTGAGAAATTGGAAGATATAATGTAAAAATCGTACCCACATCTAGAGTTGATTCAACTTCAATTTTTCCTTTATGTTTATTTACTATAATATCATAAGTAATACTTAATCCTAACCCTGTTCCACTTCCAATAGGTTTTGTTGTATAAAAAGGATTAAAAATTTTTGATAAAGATTTTTCTTCCATTCCACATCCATTATCACTTAATTTTATTATAACAAAATCACTTTCCTCATATGTTTCAATAATAATCTTACCTCGATTAATTTTATTTCCTTTTTCCTTCTCTCTTTCATTCTTCTCCTTTATAGCATGAACAGAATTTATAATTAAATTTAATAAAACTTGATTAATCTCACCACCGTGTGCATCAATAACCGAAATTTCTCCAAATTTAGTTTCAATATCTGAAGTATATTTATATTCATTCTTTGTAATAACTAAAGATTCCTTAACACCTTCATTAACATTAAAGTCTAAAAATTCATCTGAATCATCAACTCTTGAAAAACTTCTTAAACTTTTCACAATTTCCTTAACTCTTGAAAGCCCAGATTTTGTATCATCAATCAACTCACTAAAATCATCTTTCAGAAAATCATAATCATTTTCAATTTTAAATTTATTAATATCATCACTTTCAATATTTAATTTTTCATATTTATTCATTAATTCTAAAATAAATTTAATATACTCACTTAATGTATCTAAGTTGCTAATTGAAAATCCAAGCGGATTATTTATTTCATGCGCTATTCCAGCTGCCAATTGTCCTATTCCTGCTAACTGCTCTCCTTGAATCAAAGTAGATTGGGTAATTTTTAATTTCTCATTTGCTTCACTTAATTTCTTATGTTGGAAATTAATATTCTCCAATTGCTTTTCAAGCTTATTTTGCATATTAATTTCTTTTAATACGTTTTTCACTCTAGAAACCAATTCGCTCTTATTAAATGGTTTAAGTATATAATCAGATGCACCTAATTCATAACATTCTGTTAAGATATCATAATCTGTAATTGAAGTTACAACTAAAACTTTTATATATTTTAACTTCTTACTACTTTTAATCATTCTTAAAATATCAATACCACTCAATTCTTTCATAATTAAATCTGTAATTACCAAATCAACTTTAGTTGACTTTATTCTATTTAACGCATTAATTGGATTTTGAAACGTTTCTATCATAACATCTTGTAAATTATCAGATAATATTTCATTCGCTAAATTCAACATTAAATTTGAATCATCAATTATTAATATTTTCATTTTCGCCCCTTATAATCAATTATAATTCTAATTTCACAATTGTT
>JAUCFZ010000013.1 GCA_030377915.1 Clostridiaceae bacterium HSG29 | reverse complement strand
GTGTCAAGAATATGTAAAAATTTTATTTTGGAATATATTAGAGAATTAAAAAATTAGTAAATATATTAGTAAAAAAGTAAAATTCGCAATATTATCAAGACTTTAAGCAATAATTTGCTATTGATCAGTGATATCATATAGATAGAGGTAATAACGTTTAGTAAATATTTACTAAATATAATTGACAGTTTACTAATGCTGTTCTATAATGTTAAATATAAATTAAATAGAGAGGGCAGATTAATGATTGTAGATGAGTTGATATCAAAATTTGATAGTGTTTTTGATAAAAAGTGTATTAAGAAAACGTTTTTTGCACCAGGAAGAGTAAATTTAATTGGTGGTCATATTGATTATCATGGTGGTTATGTTTTACCTTGTGCGATAAATTTCGGAACATATATGGTTGTTTCAATTAGAGAAGATAATAAAATATTGGGTTATTCAAATAATTTTGAAGAAGAAGGAATTATTGAATCAAATATAAATGAACTTAACTATTTGGAAAGAGATAATTGGTTTAATTATCCTAAAGGAATAATTAAAACTTTAATAGATAAGGGATATAAAATTTCTAATGGATTCAATATGTTATTTTTCGGTAATATTCCTAATGGTGCAGGACTTTCATCTTCAGCTTCGCTTGAATTAGTTATACTTTATGCATTAAATAATATTTTGGATTTAAATATGACTACTATTGAAATGGTCTTGATTGCAAAAGAAGTCGAAAATAAATATATAGGTGTTAATTGTGGAATTATGGATCAATATGCAGTAGCATTTGGAAAGAAAGATAACGCTATTTTACTTGACTGTGAAGTGAATAAACATGAATACGTAAAAATGGAACTTAAAGATAATAAAATAATGATAATAAATACTAATAAACAAAGAAAGCTTTCTGATTCAAAATATAATGAAAGAAGAGCTGAAAGTTATTCTGGATTAAAGATACTTTTGGAAAATACAAATAAAAAATCTATTAGTGAATTAAAAATAGAGGATTTTGAGAAATATAATAATAAAATAAGTAATGAAATAGAAAGAAAAAGAGCAAAGCATGTAATTTATGAAAATAATAGAACTATTAGTGCATGCAGATTACTTAAGGAAAACGATTTGATTAATTTTGGTAGACTAATTAATGAATCTCATAATTCATTAAAAAATGATTATGAAGTATCATGTGATGAATTAGATTATTTAGTTGAATTAATGACAAGTGATAACAGTGTTCTTGGATCAAGAATGACAGGCGCTGGATTTGGTGGATGTACTGTCAATATTGTTGAAGGAAAAGAAATAAAAAGAATTACTGAAAAAGTAAATAAGAAATATTTTGAAAAATTTGGGTTTTATCCATCTGTTTATGTCGCTGATGTTGGAGATGGTTGTAAGGAAATGAGACTTGAGAGCGAAAGCAATTAAGTTTTATTATAAATTATTGTGTATTATTAAAAAGGGGATGATGTAATGAAAAAGTTTTTAGTTTTATTATTAGCATTAGTAATGGTTTTATCTGTGGTAGGTTGTAGTTCTAGTACTGATGCACCAGCTGCTGAAGCAGAAAAAGAAGTAGAGAAAACAGAAGAAATGCCTAAAATAGGTGTTACAATTTACAAATATGATGATAACTTTATGTCTTTTGTAAGAAGAGCTATTACAAATTCTGCTGAAGGAAAAGCAGAAGTATTAATGAATGATTCACAGAATAATCAAGCAGTACAAAATGATCAAGTTGATATGATGATAGCAAAAGGCGTTAAATCATTAGCAATTAACTTAGTAGATCCACAAGCTGCTACATCAATTATAGCTAAAGCTAAAGAAGCTGATCTTCCAGTAGTATTCTTTAATAAAGAGCCTACTTTAGAAGATTTAAATAGTTATGATAGAACTTGGTATGTTGGAACTGCTTCAAAAGAAGCTGGAATTATCCAAGGTGAAATGATTGCTGAAATGTGGAAAGCTAATCCTGAATGGGATACAAATGGTGATGGTGTATTATCTTATGTATTATTAAAAGGTGAACCAGGACATCCAGATGCTGAAGCAAGAACTAAATTTGCAGTTTCTTCAATAGTAGATGCTGGAATTGAAGTTGAAGAATTAGAATTACAAACAGGTATGTGGGATTCTGTAAAAGCTAAAGAATTAACAGATGCATGGTTAGCTAAACATGGCGATAATATTGAATTTGTAATTGCTAATAATGATGGAATGGCTTTAGGTGCATTACAATCATTGAAAGCTAATGGATATTTTGCTGGAGATAAATTTATGCCTCTTGTTGGTGTAGATGCAATTCCAGATGTATTAGAGCAAATTAAAGCAGGTACAATTGTTGGTACTGTATTAAATGATGCAGCTAATCAAGGAAGAGCTACTTTAGAATTAGCTAATAACGTTGCTAGAGGAAATGGTCCATTAGATGGAACAGAATGGGAATTAGCTGATAAAGCAGTTAGAGTTCCATATGTAGGCGTAACAATTGATAATATAGAATTTGCTGAAAAAGCTTACCAATAAAAAATGAGTATTAAAGATTCGAGTTTACTCGAATCTTTAATTATATTTGAGAGGTGAATTAATGGATAATAAAGATAAATTACTTTTAGAAATGAAAGGCATTACAAAATCATTTCCAGGTGTAAAAGCTTTAGATGGCGTTAATATTAAATTGAGAAAAGGTTCTGTTCATGCTCTTATGGGTGAAAATGGGGCTGGAAAATCAACTTTAATGAAATGTCTTTTTGGAATTTACAAAAGAGATTCAGGACAAATAATTTTAGACGATAAAGAAATAGAATTTTCATCTGCGTATGAAGCACTTCATAGTGGCGTTTCAATGGTACATCAAGAATTAAACCAAGTTCTTACTACAAGGGTAATGGATAATATATGGCTTGGAAGATTTCCTAAAAAAGGTATGTTTGTTGATGAAGAAAAAATTTATAATAAAACTTTAGAAATTTTTAAAGATTTAGATATTAATATTGATCCAAGAGCAAAATTAGATAAATTACAGGTTTCAGAAAAACAAATGATAGAAATTGCAAAAGCAGTATCTTATGATTCGAAAGTTTTAGTATTAGATGAACCAACATCTTCATTAACTGAAAAAGAAGTAGAGCATTTATTCAGAATTATTAGAAATTTAAAAAGTAAAGGCGTAGGAATTTTATATATATCACATAAAATGGAAGAATTGGATCAAATTGCTGATGAAGTAACTATACTTAGAGATGGAAAATATATTGCGACACGTGATATTAATGATATTACTGTTGAGCAAATTATAAATCTAATGGTTGGTAGAGATCTTACACATAGATTTCCTGTGAAAGAAAGTGTCCCAGGAGAAACGATATTGAAAGTTGAAGGTTTGACTGCAAAGCATCAACCATCAATTAAAGATATTTCTTTTGAATTAAGAGGAGGAGAAATATTAGGAATTGCTGGTTTAGTTGGTTCTAAGCGTACGGATGTACTTGAAACAATATTTGGTGCTAGAGAAGCAAAATCAGGTCAGATATATTTAAGGGGCAAGGAAATTGACAATTCAAATCCTCACAAAGCTAGTAATAATGGTTTTGCACTTATTACCGAAGAAAGACGCGAAACAGGAATATTTGGTGATTTAAGTGTTTCATTTAATTCAATTATTGCAAATATTTTTGAATATAGAAAAAATAATAGATTACTTGATAATAATAAAATTGCGAAAGATGTTGATTGGGTAATTGATTCTATGAGTGTTAAAACACCTAAGAAGAAAACAAAAATTCAAAGTTTATCAGGTGGAAATCAACAAAAGATTATTGTTGGGAGATGGTTATTAACTAATCCGGAAGTGTTATTAATGGATGAACCTACAAGAGGAATTGATGTAGGTGCGAAATATGAAATTTATCAATTAATGATTGAATTAACAAAAAATGGAAAAGGCGTAATAATGGTTTCATCTGAAATGCCAGAATTAATTGGAATAACTGATAGAATTATGGTAATGAGTAATGGACGTTTAGCTGGAATAGTTGAAACTAAAACTTCAACTCAAGAAGATATTTTAACATTAACAAATAAATATCTATAAAAATGGAGGAAATTTATGTCAGAGATAAGAGAAAAATTAAAAAATACAAATTTTAATGACATTAAAAAATTTATGTTAAATAATGCAATATTTTTTGTATTATTAGGTTTGTTGGTTGTAATTGTTGTTTTAGAGCCATCGTTTATATCGTTTAGAAATTTTAAAAATATTTTAGCACAATCTTCTACTAGGGTAATTATGGCACTTGGTGTAGGTGGAATTATTGTTGCAAAAGGTACAGATTTATCACTAGGTAGAGTTGTTGGACTTGCTGCTGTAATTTCAGCTTCATTATTGCAAGCTCCAGAATATGCATATAGAATGTATCCTGATTTACCACAATTACCAATAATTGTACCAATTTTACTTGTAATGCTTATTACGGGTGCATTTGGATTTATTAATGGTTTTGTGATTTCTAAATTTAAAGTTGATCCGTTTATTCAAACATTAGGTATGATGATTATTGTTTATGGAGTAAATTCACTTTATTATGATAGACCTCCTTATGGTGCACAACCTATTGGTGGATTAGATGAAAAATTTGCACATTTTGCTCAAGGATATTTTACAATTAATGGATTTGATATACCTTTCTTGGTAATATATGCAGCTATTACTACCATAGTTATATGGATAATATGGAATAAAACAGTTTTTGGTAAAAATATATTTGCAATAGGTGGAAATTCAGAAGCCGCATTTGTATCTGGTGTAAATGTTACTAAAAACTTATTAATGATTTATACTTTTGCTGGTTTATTATATGGTCTTGGTGGATCTTTAGAAGCAGCACGTATTGGAACAGCTACTAATAATACTGGATTGATGTATGAGTTAGATGCAATTGCAGCTTGTATAGTTGGGGGATTGTCATTTGATGGTGGTATTGGAACTGTACCAGGTATAGTTGCAGGTGTACTTATTTTCCAAGTAATTGCTTATGGTTTATCATTTATTGGAGTAAGTCCATATTTACAGTATATTATTAAAGGTTTAATTATTATTGTTGCTGTTGCAATAGATAGTAGAGAAAGAGCTAAGAAAAAATAATTATAGGAGAAAAAAATGAAAATAAAAGGTATTGTTTACTATCCAGAACATTGGGATGAAAAAAGTTGGGATGAAGATTTAAAAAGAATAAAAGATATGAATGTAAATACTATTAGAATTGGCGAATTTATGTGGACTTTAATAGAACCGAAAGAAAATGAATTTAGTTTTAAAAAATTAGATGTAATGGTTAATAAGATTTCATCATATGGTTTTAAAATTCTAATTGGAACTCCAACGGCAACGTTTCCTTCATGGGTAGTAAGTAATTACCAAAATATTTTAGCAAGTGGAAGAAAATATGGTACAAGAAGACAATATTGCTATAATTCAAACGATTATTTAAAACTTTCAAAAATTATTACAGAAAAAGTTGTAAAAAGATATAGTGATAATGAAAATGTGATTGGATTTCAAATAGATAATGAAATTGGTCATGAAGGTAGTGATTTTTGTACATGTGATAATTGCAAAAATAAATTTAGTGTTTATTTAGAAGAAAAATATAAAACAGTTGAGAATTTAAACAAAGTTTGTGGAAATATTTTTTGGGGGCAAATTTTCAGTTCTTTTTATGATGTACCGATTCCTTTTGATGATTTACTAGGACATAATCCAACTTTAAGATTGGAATATGCAAATTTTATGTCAAAATCAGCAGTAAATTATTTAAATGAAATGCAGAAAGTTGTTATAAATAATAGAAATGAAAATCAGTTTATAACAACAAATTTACCAGGTGGACTTTTTAATAAATGGTTTGATGCAAATAAACTTGTTGAAAATATCGATTTTGTTTCTTTTGATAATTACCCTGTTTGGGGTGGAGAAACAAATAATGCTAATCATGCAAAAGTGGCAATGGAGCTTGATATGATTAGAGGATTAAAGAATCAAAAATTTTGGATTGTTGAACAGTTGATCGGAGCGCAAGGCCATGATTATGTTGGATTTTTGCCTAGGAAAAATCAAGCGAAGTTATGGGCGATGCAAGCTCATTTAAGAGGTGCAGAAAACATTTTCTTTTTTAGATATAAAGGGCTAAATAAAGGTGAAGAGCAGTTTTGCCAAGGAATATTTGATGTAGATAATAGAATCAATAGTAAATATTATGAAGTAAAAAGCTTTTTTAAAGATGTTGATGGTGATTTTAATACTGAAAATTTAAAAATGGAAAATAAAATTGCTATGATTTATGATTATAAAAATATATGGTCATGGAAAATTCAACCACAATCCAAAGAATTTGATTTTTCAAATGAATTTTTAAAGCATTATAAATCTATATATGATTTAAATGTTAATGTTGATATAATATCAACTGAAAAAGATTTTGATAAATATAAAATATTAATTATACCTAATATGCAAATTATTGATGATTTACTATATGCGAAAATAAAAAATCAACTTGAAAATGGTAAAACTGTAATATTTGGTTATAGATCTGGTATAAGAAATGAATTTAACAATATGAGACTTAAAAATAATATTTTAGAAGATTTAATAGGTGCTTATATTGAAGGGTATGAAGCTTTAAATGAAAATTCTAATGTTAATGTATTTTATGATAATAAAGAGTATGAATTATCAGTATGGCGTGATATATTGAAGGTTACGACTGGAGAAAGTATTATTAAATACTCAGATTTCAGTTTTGAAAAAAATTCTTGTTTGATAAAAAATAAATATTTAAATGGAAGTGTTTATTATTTTGGTGCATCATTACCAAGTGATTTATCAAAACTTATTTATAGTAAAATATTAAATGAAAATAATTTTGAAACTTTTAGTATAAATGAAGATATTGAAATGATAAAATTAAAATATAAAAATGAAAGTATAAATTATATTTTAAATCATGGATTTATTAAAAATAACGATGTAAATCCAGTAACTTATATCAGGAGATGATATCATGGCGACAATAAAGGATATTGCAAAATTAGCAGAGGTTTCACCAGCAACTGTTTCAAGAGTTCTTAACTATGATATGAAGCTTTCAGTTTCAGATAAAACAAGAGAAACTGTTTTTAAAGCTGCAAGAGAACTTCATTATGATAAATACAAAAAAAATAAAGATAAAGCTCATAAAATTAATAAAAAAAATGAAGATTTAGTTATTGGAGTAAGTCAATGGTATTCGCCTCAGGAAGAACTTGCAGACCCTTACTATTTAGCAATAAGATCAGGTATTGAAAAAGAATGTTATGAAAATAAAATAAAGACTGTTACTATTTTTAAGGATGAAAATGGTATTAGTACAAACGAATTAAAAAGTGTTGATGCAATTATTGCAATTGGTAAATATTCAGAAAAAGAGATTAAAGTTTTTTCAAATCTTAATAGCAATCTTATTTTTGTCGATTCTTCACCAAATGATAAAATTTATGATTCTATAGTAATTGATTTTAGAAATGCTGTAAAAAATATACTTGATTATTTTCTTTTAGATGGACATACTGAAATTGCTTATATTGGTGGTAAAGAGTATGTAGGTAGAAATTATTATGAAATAAAAGATCCTAGAGAAGTATATTTTAAAGAATATCTTGAAGAAAGAAATTTATATAATGAGGACTTTGTAAAAACAGGTGTTTTCAGCGTTGAAGATGGATACAAACTGACTAGAACTCTTATTAAAGAAGAAAAGATAACTGCAATTTTTGTTGCTAGTGATTCAATGGCAGTAGGAGCATTAAGAGCATTGCATGAACTTGATATTAAAGTCCCTGAAGATATCAGTATTATAGGGTTTGATGATATTACAACTGCGGAGTATTTAATTCCACCTCTTACTACCATAAGAGTTCATACAGAATATATGGGACGTGTTGCAGTTGAAAGAATTATTAGTAAACTTAAATATGAAAGAGATATACCTCAAAAAATTGTAATTCCAACTGAATTAATTGTTAGAGAAAGTGCTAAGAATATTAAAAAGTAGGTGTTAATATAAATATTAATAAGGAAGTTTCAAAATTAATTGAATATGCATTAAAAAATAAAATGATTGAAAAAGAAGATGAAGTCTATGTTAGAAATAGAATTATATCATTTTTAAAAATTGATGAATTTCGAAAAGAAAATTTTGATAATGAAATAAATTTAAATGATATATTAAATAATATCATTGAATATGGACTTGATAAAAATATAATTGAAAAAGATATGACAGCATTAAAGGATGTTTTTGATTCTGAAATTATGAATTTCTTTTTAAATCGACCAAGTGAAATTAATAAAATGTTTTATAAATTATATGATGAAAAAAAAGAAAAAGCAACAGACTGGTTCTATGAATTAAGTAAAAAATCGAATTATATAAGAACTGAAAGAATTAAAAAAAATTTAAAATGGAAAACAAATAGTGTTTATGGAGATGTAGATATTACAATAAATTTATCAAAACCTGAAAAATCACCAGAAGAAATAATAATGGCTTCTAAATCTATTTCAAGCAATTATCCTAAATGTTTTTTATGTAAGGAAAATGAAGGATATAATGGAAGAATAGATCATCCTGGAAGAGCTAATCATAGAATTATTCCAATAAATTTAGCAGATGAAAAATGGTTTTTTCAATATTCTCCTTATTCATATTTTAATGAACATGCTATAGTATTAAAAGATAAACATGAACCAATGAAAATATGCTTAAAAACTTATGAAAGATTGCTTAGTTTTATTGAAAAATTTCCGCATTATTTTTTAGGATCAAATGCTGATTTACCAATTGTTGGAGGTTCAATACTAAGTCATGATCATTTTCAAGGTGGTAGATATGAATTTCCTATTGAAAAAGCAGAAATTCTTTGTTTCTGCCCGCCTGATAACGAAACTCCTCTTTCACCAATAACAGTGTTATAACCTTCTTCAAAAGTCAAAATATTATCATGTATAGCTGCCATTGAAGCTACATGTTCAATATCATTTTGTGTAGCATTAGTATTTCCTAATTGAATATTTTCTTTTATAGTTTTTGCAAATAAGAATGGTTCTTGTAATACTAAGCCGAGATTTTTTCTTATCCACTTTTTATTTATTTGATTTAATTCAATATCATCAATTTTTATACTACCACTATTATATTCATATAATCTTGCAATAAGTTTAATTATTGTAGATTTTCCAGAGCCTGTACTTCCTAGAATCCCAATGGTTTCACCTTTTTCAATTTTAAAAGAAATATTTTTTAATACAACATCATCCTCATGTGAAAATGATAAATTATTAAATTCAATTTTTCCAAATATTTCAGGTTTAATTCCATCATCATCATGCTGATCCACTTCCTCATTCATTATTTCAGAAATTCTTTTAAAAGATACAAGTGATTTACCTAAATCAGTTAAAACTCTTCCAAATTCTCGAACTGGCCATAATAACATTGCTTCATAAGTAATAAATGCTGCAATAACACCAAGAGTCGCTTCACCAGAATAGGCATATTTCACTCCAAATAAAACAATTAAAGCCGCTTGTGTATAGCAAATTAAATCTGATATACTCCAATATAATGCAAGTTCCTTAATTAATTTATAAAGATCTTTTGAATATTTCTTATTTTTTTCATCAAATTTATTAATTTCATAATCTTCTCTTGCAAATGCTTTTACAACTCGAACCATTGAAAGATTTTCTTTTAATACATTAGACATTTCCGCTTCAGATTCATCAGTTATTTCAAAATACTTTTTAACTCTTAAAAAATAGAAAAAAGTAAATATTAGTATAAACGGTATTAAAGATAATCCAACCAATGTTAATTTTGTATTTAATGATAACATAGAATATGTGATAATTATCATCATCAATATCACTTTAATAATTTCAACAAGTTGCACAGCTAAAAATTTTCGAATTGTTTCCATATCGGAAGTTGATCTTTGTATTAAATCACCTGAATTTATTTTTGCTAAATAACTATATGGTAAATGCTGAATATGATTAAATAAATCTTTTTTGAATTTATTAATAATTCCTTCAGCGCAATATGCAGCTGTTCTACCTTTAAAAAACTGAAACACTGCTTGAATAATTGTAATTCCTACTATAAGGAAACATGCATAAAATAAATTTCCTTTTAAAATTTCTCCTAACCATTTTAGTTTTCCATATGCTTCATTTGAAATAATTGAATCTATTGTAAATTTAATTATTATTGGAATTGTTAAAGATAAAATCTCCGCAATACTTACTGAAATAAATGCAATAAAATACATAAATCTATATTCTTTAAAATAATTTGTTATTTTTATATTTTTTTTCATAATTCTCTCCCTTTTTATTAATGCAATTATATTTATAGACAAAAAAAACCACAGGTATACACCCATGGTTTTCGCAATATCTATTTTATTAATTTAAGCGCTAGCTCACCTAAATAATATTCTCCTGAAATTTTTGCATATAAGGCTGCATAAGTAATTTTTTATTCAATTTAAGTTTTTTTACATCTGTCATTATTCTATTCACTTTGCACCCTCCTTTTCTTATAATTAATGTCACTCACTTATTAAAGCTTAAATTATTTTATGTTAAAAGTCAAACAATAATTTAAAAAAAGCCATATTATAGTTTTTAATTTCACTATAATATGGCTAATTCTAAACGTTTATTTTATTATTTTTTTTCAATAAAAATATTTACTTTTATATCATTTAATTCATATTCAACTGTTTCTTTATCAGTTGATTCAATTAAAGATAATCCTAAAGTTTCCTTCATAATATAATCTTTATAAAGTTTAACTGCTTTATCAAATCTTTCTTCAGTATTATAGTAAATATTAATATTATCCATCATATCAAAATCTTTATCTTTTCTAATCTGTTGAATTCTAGAAATAAATTCTCTTGCATATCCTTCATCAACTAATTCATCAGTTAAATTAGTATCTAATATAATAAATATATTATTTTCTATTCTAACAGTAAATCCTTCTTTAGCATCCATTCTAATATCAACTAATTCTTCAGTTACATCAAATGCTTCTCCACCTAAATCAACTGTAATAGTTTTACCTTCTTTTAATTCAGGAGCATATTTTGAAGCGTCAAGTGATGATAATGCCTTATTGAAAAGTCCTACTTTTTTACCTAAAACCGGTCCTACTACCTTAAAATTAGGTTTAATTTCATAATTCATATATTGACCAAGTTCAGAAACAAATTCAACTTCTTTTACATTCAATTCTTCTTTAATAAGTGGAATTAAATCCTCAATTAAATCTTTTTTATTTCCATCAACTACTACTTTAGTAATAGGTTGTCTTACTTTAATTTTAACTGCTTCTCTTGAAGCTCTACCAAGAGTTACAAGATTTCTTACATAATCCATCTCTTCTTCTAAATCATCATTAATAAAGTCTAAATTAACATTAGGATAATCTTCTAAATGTACAGATTTATTTCCAGTTAATTTATCATATATTTCTTCTGAAATATATGGTGCAAATGGAGCAGATAACTTTGCAACAGTTAATAAAATTTCATAAGTAGTTTGGTATACAGCTTTTTTATCATCATTTAATTCCGATTGCCAGAATCTTCTTCTAGATCTTCTAATATACCAATTTGATAAATCTTCATCTACAAATTTTTGAATAGCTCTAACTGCTTTTGTTAAATCATATATTTCTAATTCTTTAGTTGCAATTCTTACAGTATTATTAAGTTTAGATAAAATCCATTTATCAAGTTTTGATCTTTTTTCATATGGTACATCAAAAGTATCAACATCTATTTCATCAGTATTTGCATATAGCGAGAAGAAATTATAAACATTCTGTAAAGTTTTAAAGAATTTTGAGTTAATTTCTCTTAATCCTTCAACGTCAAATTTTGTTGGAGTCCAAGCAGGTGATACATAATACATATACCATCTAACTGCATCAGCACCATACTCATCAAAAAGTTCAACTGCATCAAGTGAATTTCCTCTACTTTTCGACATTTTCTTGCCTTCACTGTCTAGAATTAAATCATTTACTAATACATTTTTATATGGTGATTTTCCAGTTACAAATGAACTAATAGCTAATAACGAATAGAACCATCCTCTAGTTTGATCAATTCCTTCACATATGAAATCAGCAGGGAAATATTCATCAAAATCATCTTTATGCTCAAACGGGTAATGCATTTGCGCAAAAGGCATTGCTCCACTATCAAACCAACAGTCAATTACTTCTGGAACTCTTGTCATTGTTCCGCCGCATTCACATTTTAAATGAACATCATCAACTTCAGGTCTATGAAGCTCAATAGATTCATCAATATCTTCAATTGCCAAATTAACTAAATCTGCTCTTGAACCAACTGATTTAACTTTTCCGCATTTTTCACAACGCCAAATATTTAATGGAGTACCCCAATATCTAGTTCTTGAAATTGCCCAATCATTTAAGTTTTCTAACCAGTTTCCAAATCTTTTTTCACCTACATAATCAGGGAACCAATTAACACCATTATTATTTTCTATTAATGTATCTTTAAGTTTTGTCATTTCAATATACCAGCTTGGATTTGCATAGTAAACAAGAGGAGTTTTACATCTCCAGCAATGTGGATAGTTATGTTCAACTTTTTGTTTTCTAAGAAGTCTATTACTATTATATAACCATTCGATTATTTCTAAATCTAAGCCTTCTTCCATAACAAATCTCCCTTTCCAAGGAGTTTCAGTATATTTACCTTCTAAATCAACAGGCTGTAATACTAAAGTATTATATTTTCTTCCTAAATTATAATCATCCTCACCAAATGCAGGTGCAGTATGAACAATACCAGTACCATCTTCAGTAGTTACATATTCTCCCATTGTTACATATAGTGCTCTTGTTTCATCTTCAATTTCTACAAAAGGCATAATTTGCTCATATCTAACATATTCAAATTCTTTACCTTTATGCTCACTAATTACTTCAAACTCTCCGCCAATAACAGTTTGAGCTAAATCTTTTTGAACAATTAAAACTTCATCATTAAATTTTACTTTAACGTAAGTTTCATTTGGATGCATAGTTAAAACAACATTTGCAGCTAAAGTCCATGGTGTTGTAGTCCAAACCAAGAAATATTCATCAGCATCTGCTCTTTTAAATTTAACATATACAGTATTAGTTTTAACTTCTTGATAACCTTGTGCAACTTCATGAGAAGCTAAACCAGTACCACATCTTGGACAATAAGGTACAATTTTATGTCCTTCATAAATATATCCTTCTTCAAAGAATTTATTTAGTATCCACCATACAGATTCTATATAATCATTATCTAAAGTAATATATGGGTCATCTAAATCTATTAAATAAGCCATTCTATCTGTTTGTTCACGCCATGCTGCTTCATACTCAAATACAGAATCTTTACATTGTCTACAGAAATTACCTATTCCTAGCTCTTCTATATCAGATTTATTGTGTAAATTAAGCTTTTTCTCAACTTCTAATTCTACAGGTAAACCATGAGTATCCCAACCAGCTTTTCTTTTTACTTGATAGCCTTTCATTGTTTTATAACGGCATACAGTATCTTTTAAAGCTCTTGCAATTACATGATGTATTCCTGGTTTTCCGTTTGCAGTTGGAGGACCATCATAAAAAACAAATGATTCATGATCTTCTCTTAATTTGATACTTTCTTCAAGTAAGTCAATATCTTTCCAGTACTTTCTAATATTTTCTTCTCTGTCTTTAACAGAAAGTTTTGTTATACTTTCATACTTCTTCATTTTTCACCTCATTTTTCCTATACATTTATAATCTACACAAAAAAACCTAGACATATGCCTAGGGACGTTTATATACGCGGTACCACCCGAGTTGTTACCAAAGTAACCTCTTAATTGGTTTTTATCGCAAACCATACGATACTACTTACTTAATTCTGTAGTATTACTCAAGGTGATCTTTCAAATAATCAATTTATTAGTTTACAGAAACCACTAACTCTCTTTAAAATTAATTATTTTACTTTTCCTTTCAATGTAAATATCACTATTAAAAATTATACATTATGTTTTAAATTTCGTCAATAACAATTGAGTTATTTAACTCCAACTGAGTGTTTATCATTGCATTCATTTTTATTCTATAAATATTCATACTTTTTTTCAAATTTTCAAATTCTCTTTTAGCATCCATCACATCAGAATTCGCTCTATCAATTATATTTTTAGCATTTATTTCATTTTCTTTAATTATATTTTTTGATTTTTGTTTTGCACTGTTAATTATTTCATTTGAAGTTTCTTTTGCTACAACTAGAGCTTCAGTTATATTTTTTTCAATTCTATTAAATTTTTCTAATTCTCCTTCAATGCGCAAAACTTCTTTTTCCTTTGATTCTATTACTTTCAATAAGTTTTCGATATCATTAGAAACCTTATAAAGAAATTCATCAACTTCATTTTTACTATAACCCATAACTTGTTTTGTAAATTCTTTTTCTTCAATTTCAAATGGACTAATCATATTTCACCCCTTATATTATTTTTTTAATAACAATCTTAAGACGATCTTTTTTTGTATTACCATTGATTTTAAATAATATTATTCTACCTTCACCTTTTACTGATATTAAATCATTTTCATTCAAAGTTAAATGAGCACTTTCAACTACTTTATGATTTACTTTTACCATAAGCATTTTTATTTTTTTCTTTGAAGAATTTCTATCAATATTAAAACCTTTAGAAATTATTGAATCAAGTCTATTACTTCCAACAGTTGTATTTATTAAACTATAATTCGGTTCTTTATATTCAATTTTATTAAACTTAATTTCCTTTATAGTTATAGGATTCCTTCCAATTTTTTTAAAATTTAAAATTAGATATTCAAAAATTGATTTTTTAATTAATATATGACAAAATCCTTCATGAACATAAATATCACCAATTGTTTCTCTTTTAATACCCAATGACATAAGACTTCCAAGTACATCTCTATGACTAATATTTGCAAATTTCTCAGAATATTTTATTTCAATAGCCATTATTGGTATTTCATCATACCCAATAGATTCATAGTTAGGACGAATAATAGCGATTTTTCTTTCAGCACTATTTATGCCACCAAAATAAGTAATTAAAAAATTACTATCAATAACAAAATCATTTATTAAAACATATGTGCTTGGTGATAAAAAACTAGTATATTCAATAGAATAATATTTAACTGCGCGTTCTATAATATTAAGCACTTTTATAAGACTATCACGATCATCATTTAACAGTTTTGAACTATTAATTAAATTTTCTTTTAAATGAAATTTCATATTACAAACTAATTAAAAAATTCAAAATAAAATTCATAGTAAGTAAGGCCATGATTGGGGAAAAATCCAACATTCCGCCTATTCCAATTTTTTCCTGTAAATGTCTAAATGGTGCTAAAATAGGTTCAGTTAATTGATAAATTAAATCAAAAATTTGATTTCTTTGGCCTCTTGCAACCCAAGAAATTACTACACGTGCAAATATTAAAAAATTAATTACTTGAAAAAAATAAACTGCTGTACTTTTAAATATATTCATATATTACTCCCTTTAATTCCAGTTAAACATTCCTTTAGACTCTAATTCTTCCTTTATATCACCCGTCACATCAATATTGTTAGGTGCTAATAAAAAAATACCTACATCAATTTTAATCATATGACCTTGCAATGCACACAATGCACCCGAGCAAAAATTAAAGACTTTATTTGTAAGACCATCTTCTAATGTAGTAAGATTCAAAATTACTGGTTTATTTTCTAGTAAATTCTGAACAATTCTCTCACATTCATCAAAGTCTTTTGGGCTATGAATTACAACTTTCATTCTATTTCTTGAAATATCATACAATTTATTCGAGTTCTCAGCTATTTTTTCTGCATATATATTTTTTTCTACAAATTTATTAGTACTTTTATCAAAATTAGTTTCATCTACATTTTCATTTTCATTTTCACTTTCATTTTTAGCGTCATCAGTATTTTCATCAACACCCATGAAGTATTTTATTTTATCTGTAATTTTTTCGCCCATTTCATCCTCCTATAAATAAGTTCTATTTCCAAATATTGCACTACCAATTCTTACCATGTTTGATCCCTCTTCAACAGCAACAACATAATCATTTATCATTCCCATTGAAAGATATTTCATTTGAGCATTTTTGAATTTCTCATTTTTTAATGATTCAAATAGTACCTTCATTTTCTTAAAATCATTTCTAGCATCTTCACTATCATTATAAAATGGTGCCATATTCATAAGTCCCATTATTCTAATATTTTCAAATTGTTCAAACTCTTTCAAGAACTCCATTATATTACTTTCAGAAATACCAAATTTTGCTTCTTCCTTAGCAATATTTACTTGAACTAAACATTCAAAAACAATATCGTTCTTTGATGCATATTTATTTAATTCATTCGCAAGTTTTACACTATCAAGCGAATGTATTAATACTACTTTTCCACCAATATATTTAATTTTATTGGTTTGTAAATGTCCAATCATATGAATTTTAACCTGATCATGATACAATTCGTATTTATCTCTTATTTCAAGTGGTCTGTTTTCACCAACTTCTTCAATGTTAAGATCAATACAAGTCTGAACTAATTCATGTGGAAATGTTTTAGTAACTGGAATAAGTACAACATCATTTTCCCTATCCACTCTTTTACAAGCATTTTCAATATTTTCTTTTACAATATTTAGATTAGATAAAATTTCACTTTTTTCTAACATTTTTCCTCCTTACAAATCATTTTGCTTCATATACTCATTACCAATTTTAATTATTTCATCATTTACATTAATAGTCATAACTTTTTTTCTATTATCATTTTCATAAACATAAAAATAATTTTCTTCAACTATTGAAAATTTATCAGATGAACTTAAGACTTTAACAGGTACAAATTCAATATCAAATCCTACTCCTATTTTATAAACACCTTTGATTCCATCATTAATAATAATTGCATCATTATTTATCTTTAACCCTTTGAATTTATCACTCACAATTTTATTTTCAACTTTTCTATTTAAATAAAATTGATCAAAAGTTTGATTTAATTCCAAAACTAAAATTCCATCAGTATTATTTTCAAAACAATCATAAACAGATGCAGAATACATTATCCCTTCAATTTCCACTTTAACATTATTTAAATTATTATTAAACAATCTAATATCTTCAAATGGAATAATATAAGCAATATAATATGAATAATTATCTATAATTCTATATACATTTTCATTTTTTTGAATTAATCCTGAATTTTTACTAATCGAATCAATATTTTCATTATAAATTTTATTATAGTCAAGCAAATATAAATTTGACATCGTTAATATTTTTTCTAATCCATCAAATTTTTTACTCACTATTCCAGAATAATTTGAATAAAAATAATTCGAACTTTCATCAGAACCATTCCTATTACTAATTTCTTCTAAATTAAAATTTTTAATTTTATTATTCGTAAGCTTATCTTTTAAATCAAGTTTTAATTTTAATTTTTCCTCTAAATTTGATATTTCCTCTATCTCGTTACCATTGACAGCATTCACAATTTTCAGTTTAATTTCATAAATTTCTTCATCAAGTTCCTTAAGTATTTCCGGCTTCTTATTTTCAAAATTTGTATCAAGCTTAATATCATCTGTATTACTTTTAACATCGCTTAAACTTTCGATTTCAGCAATAACTTGTCCTTTTTTTACAACTTCTCCATCGTTTATTTTATACTCTATTTTACCGTTTATATCTGAAAAAAAAGTTTTTTCATTTCTAATAATTAATCCATGGTATTCATTTTCTAAATACATTAGATCATATTTTGCAATAAATGTTTTATCTTGTTTTACAAAAAAACTTATAAACAAATAATATATAAAATAGAAGATTAGCGCAGCAATCACTATAAATCTAATAAATTTAAATTTATTTTTTATAGCCATATTTCACCTAATTCCAGTCATCTTCATGTACTAAATCTTCAAATTCATGCTTATTTCTTCTTAACATCAATTTATCCACTGAATCTCTTGGATCTTTATTCTCGTAAAGTATTCGATAAAGTTCCTTAGTTATTGGCATATATACATCATGTTTTTCTGCTAATTTATATGCAGCTTTTATTGTTGAAGCTCCTTCAACAACCATTCCAATTTCTTTTACTGCTTCCTCAAGAGATTTTCCTTTTCCAAGTAAAATTCCACATTTTCTATTTCTACTATGCATTGAAGTACAAGTAACAATTAAATCGCCAATTCCTGTTAAACCTTTAAAAGTATCCTCTTTACCACCTAAAATCATACCAAGCTTCGCAATTTCTAAAATACCTCTAGTCATCAAAGCAGCTTTAGCATTATCACCATAACCTAATCCATCTGAAATACCTGCACCAATTGCAATAATATTTTTTAAAGAACCTGCAACCTCAACACCAATTACATCTGGATTACTATAAACTCTTAAATAGTCAGTTGTAAATAAATCTTGAATAAATTCAGCATCTTCACGTTTTTCAGATGCAGAAACAATAGTCGTTGGCATTTTTAGTGATACTTCTTCCGCATGAGAAGGTCCTGAAAGAACCACATATCTATTTTCAGGTAAAATTTCTTTAACAATCTGAGATATAGTTTTTAAACTTTCAATATCAATTCCTTTTGCAACATTAACAATAACTTGATTGCCTATTAAATTTTTATATTTTTCGAGTACTTTTTTTACTGCTTGTGAAGCTACTGCAAACACGATTATTTCACAATCTTTTAATACATAATCAATATCACTTGAAAACTCAAGTATTTCATTTAATTTTGCATTAGGTAAATATTTGCGATTAATTTTAGTTTTATTTATTTCTTTCATGTAATCTATATTTCTGCCCCACACTTTAACATCATTACCTTTTATTGAAAGTAAATTTGCTAATGCAGTTCCCCAACTTCCTGATCCTATAACAGCTATATTCAAAACAATCACTTCCTTTTTCACTTACTTATTAATTATAACACATTTCAGCTAATTGCAACACTTAGATATTGTATTATGCAAATTTTTTTCAAAAAAAAACCGAATATTATAATTCGGTTATCTTGGTCTAATTTTTATTCTTAAAGTAGTTCCTTCAAAAGCAAAATGATCTCTTAATCTATTAGATAAATATCTTAAATAAGAAAAATGACATAATTCAGGATCATTTACAAATAAAGCAAAAGTTGGTGGTTGAATATCAACTTGTGTTCCATAATAAATTTTAAGTCTTTTACCTTTATGACTTGGTGGTTGATGCTTATAAATAGCATCATTTAAAACATCATTTAATGCTCCAGTTGGTATTCTAACACTTCTTTGAGATTGAACATGATTAACAAGTTCAATGATTTTATGCACTCTTTGCTTTGTAAGCGCTGAAATAAACATGATTGGTGCATATGTCATAAAAGCCAATTCATTTCTAATACCTGCATAAACATCATTATATTTAAATTCTTTATCTTCAATTAAATCCCATTTATTTCCAAGTACAATTATTCCTTTTCCACAATCATGGGCATATCCCGCAATTTTTTTATCTTGTTCAGATACCCCTTCAGTTGAATCAACAACTATCAAACAAATATCAGCTCTATCAACAGCTGAAAAAGCTCTAATAACACTATATTTTTCAATATCTTCCTTTATTTTACTTTTTCTTCTTATACCTGCTGTATCAATAAATACATATTTTTGACCATTTAATTCAAACGGTGTATCTATTGCATCTCTAGTAGTACCAGCAATATCACTTACAATAACTCTCTCTTTTCCAAGAAGAGCATTTACAAGCGAAGATTTACCAACATTTGGTTTTCCAAGTACTGCAATTTTTGTAACAACCTCATCATAATCAGATATAAGTTCACCTGGAAAATAAGAAACAATTTTATCTAATAAATCTCCTAGTCTAAATTGGTTAACTGATGAAATAGGATAAATCTCTCCCATACCTAAATTATAAAACTCGTAAAAATCTGGTGGAAGATCTGTTTTATCTAATTTGTTTACAGCAACAATAACTGGAGTTTTAGCTTTTCTAAGCATTAAAGCAATTTCATGATCTTCATTTGTTAATCCAGCTTTTCCATCAACCATAAATAGAATAACATCAGCAGTTTCAATTGCGATTTCTGCTTGATTTCTCATTTGTCTTAATATTACATTTTCCTTGTTTAGCTCTATACCACCTGTATCAATCATTACAAAATCATAATTTAACCAATTTACATCAGCATAAATTCTATCTCGTGTTACACCAGGAGTATCTTCTACAATAGAAATTCTACTTCCAGCCATTTTATTAAAAAAAGTGGATTTGCCTACATTAGGTCTGCCTACAATGGCAACAATCGGTTTTCTCATTTTTACACCTCTACTTTATTATTTCTTTAATAAATTCATATCCATCAACTTTAACAACAGATATTTTCTTTTTGAATTTATTTTCAACATCAGATAATTTTGTATCATCAAGAAAAATATTTTCTTCTTCCATTGATTCATCTCTATCTTTAAACATAACATCTGGCAGAATAATTTTTTCACCCAAAGTTGAAACATTAACTTGCTCAATAATATCTCTTCCTGTAATTAAACCGGCAACTGTAATTTTTTCACCAAAGAATTTATTTTTAATTTCAATAACATCAATTTCAATATTTTTAAATTCCTTCTCAATAATTTCCTTTATTTCAATCATATTACTATATGCAGAAATTCCAGTTATAATTGATATTTTTCCTTCAAAATTTGAATTAATTTTACTTTCCAAAGCTTTTTTAATTTCATAATTAAATTTCACAGTTAAACCAATACCATTTTCTATTTGAGGAAATCCATCATAATCTTCATATTCAGGATATTCTCTATTAGCAGTAATATAAAATTCATCAGATAAATATACAAATCTTCTATTTCTTTCTTTCATAAATATTTTCTGATATTCTTCAACTTGATCAATTACTTTATTAGCATCATCACTAGTTACAGAAGTTAATTTAGTTAACCCCTCTCTATGGTCACTAAGACCAACAGGAACTATTGCTAAATTATTAAATTTTTCACCTAAATTATATAAATCCATTATTGTTTTATCAAGTTCTTTACCATCATTAAATCCTGGACATAAAACAATTTGACCATTAATTTCAATATCATTTTCAATAAATCTTCGAGTTACTGGCATTAAGTCAATAGCTTTCGGATTTTTTATCATTTTAAGTCGTAATTCATCATTTGTTGTATGCACAGAAAGATTAATCGGTGAAATTTTCAAATTAATAATTCTTTCTATATCTTCCTCACTTAAATTTGTTAAAGTAATATAATTTCCATGCAAAAAAGATAATCTAGAATCGTCATCTTTAAAATATAATGATTTTCTCATACCTTTAGGTAATTGGTCAACAAAACAAAATACGCACTTATTTTTACACGCATTAGGCTTATCCAATATTGGATTCTTGAATTCAAGACCAATTTTTTCATCATATTCTTTCTCAATCTCATATATTACAATAGAATTATCACTTTTCTTTATAGTAACTTCTACATACTCACCAGATATTTCATAAATATATTCTAAAATATCTTTTATTACTTTACCATTAACTTCAAGTAATGTATCTCCAGTTTCAATTCCTATTTCTTCAGCAATACTACCTTCTTTTATTTCATCAATTAAGTGTTCCATTATTACTTCCTTTTATCTTCTCGTTAAACATACAACGTTCATTATATACTGAAAAATGAATTTATACAAATTTTTTTACTTTTTTATAAAAAAAAATCAAATTTACTTTCCTAACAAAAAAACTTGCGCTAATGCACAAGTTATTTTTCTTTAATCATTCTATTAAGTTCATCATAAAAAGTGTTAATATCCTTAAATTGACGATATACAGATGCAAATCGCACATATGCAACTTCATCAAGGTCTTTTAATTTTTTCATTATTAATTCACCAATAAATGCTGAACTAATCTCATTATCCAATAAATTATATAATTCCTTTTCAATCAAATCCACAGTTTTTTCAATTTGATTTATAGAAACAGGTCTTTTTTCACAAGCTATAATTATTCCATTAATAATCTTATTTCTATCATAAGATTCTCTTGTACCATCTTTTTTAACAATTCTTATAGGCATTCTTTCCACTTTTTCGTACGTTGTAAATCTATTGCCGCATTTTTCACATTCTCTACGTCTTCTAGTAACATAACCATCATCAGTTGGTCTTGTGTCAATTACTTTTGATTTTTGATAATTACAGTATGGGCAATGCATAATAACACCTCTTCTTATCTTATCTTTTCTTTCTTAAGAAAGTTGGAATATCAAAATCTTGTGTTTCACTATCTTTTTCCTGTTCCTCTGAACCTTTTAAATCGTTAACTACTTTCGAACTTTCTTTATCTTTAGATTTTCTTACATCAAATTTTTCTTCTTTAATAGCATTGTCCTGAGAAAATCCTGTTGCAATTACAGTTACTTTAATAACATCTTTCATATTTTCATCAATAACAGCACCAAATATTACATTAGCATCTTCATCAACTGCATCATGTACTACATTTGCAGCTTCAGTTACTTCATGAAGTCCTAATGATGGTCCAGCAGTAATATTTATTAAAACACCTTTTGCTCCATCGATAGTTGTTTCTAAAAGTGGCGAATGAATAGCTTTTTTAGCAGCTTCTACAGCTCTATTTTCACCTTCAGCAGAACCAATTCCCATATGAGCAAGACCTGAGTCAGCCATAATTGTTTTAACATCAGAGAAATCAAGATTAATTTCTCCAGGAACTGTAATCAAATCAGCTATACCTTTTACACCTTGTTTAAGCACATCATCAGCAATATTAAAAGCTTCAATAATTGATGTGTTTTTACCAGTTACTTGTAATAATCTATCATTAGGAATTGTAACTAAAGTATCTACATTTTTTCTTAAACTTTCAATACCTTGTAAAGCATTTTTCATTCTTGTTCTACCTTCAAAACTAAAAGGTTTTGTAACAACACCAACAGTTAATACACCTAATTCTTTTGCTATTTCAGCAACAACTGGCATAGCACCTGTTCCTGTTCCACCACCCATTCCAGCAGTTAAAAAAACCATATCATTGTTTTGCAATGCTTGATATATTTCATCTCTACTTTCTTCAGCAGCTTTTGCACCTACTTTCGGATCTGCACCAGCTCCTAATCCTTTTGTAAGTTTATCTCCTATTTGAATTTTATATTCTGCATCTGATGTTTGTAAAGCTTGCTTATCAGTATTAATAGCTACAAAATCAACGCCCGATAAATTGCCTTCAATCATTCTATTTACCGCGTTGTTTCCACCACCACCTACACCAATTACCTTTATCTTTGCAAATTGTTCCATATCTACGTCAAATTCCATCATAAAAATCACCTCTCTGATATTAAACACATTTATTTTAAATTATTAGTATCTTCTTAAAAACTATATCTACTACATATAGTATTTTATCATAGTATTACTTTATTTTCTAATCTTTTTTCTAATTTTTTCAATAAGCCCTCTTCTTATAATAGCAGTGTTTTTGAAAAACCTAGTTCCGAATACAAAAATCGCTGCATAATACAAAGGTACGCCTAACCTGTCACCAATATAGGATAAGATTGTAGCTAATGCAAAATTCATTAAAAATCCAGTTACAAATATAACAGAATCAAATCTTTCTTTAATAATTGCACTTACAGCACCTAAGATACTATCAATCGCTGCAAGAATTCCAACCGCTAAATAAATAGAATATAATGTATTAAAAGAATACGGAATATAGAAACCTATAAACACTCCTATTATAATTCCAATCAATGCAATAATCATTTTTTATCACCTTTATAATCCTCAATATATTTAAATCCTAAATTCCCATTATATGCTGGTACAGAAACACTTACAGAAGTATTTACCTCAACAAATATATCCCATTCCCTTAAAATATTAGCATAACCATTCGGAGAATTAACTGATGCCTCTAAATAATATTTATCTCCAATTGCTTTAATAATGAACGGTTGCGCAACAACTTTATCATTTATTTGAATGGTTGGGCCTGCACATTTTATCTTTGATTTTCCTGCAACTACTCTTTCTCCATTTATAGATATTGCTTCAGCTCCTGCATTCCTTAAATCACTTATAATATTTTGAATATCAAAATCATGAACTATCAATAAACTTGATTCATAATTGCTATTGATAATTTTACTGTCGTTAATAATTATAATAATACCTTGTCCATAAAGATTGGTTAATCCTGCGAATTTTTCCATTTCACGTATATCGTTTTTTAAATTATGTATTAGTTCATTCTCATTATCAGCTGAAAAGTATATATCTAATTCATCTTGCAATTTTTCCTTATTTTTTTCTAATAAATCAATCTTTACATTTTCTTTTATTATTTCATTATTTTGATTATAAACCATTGATAAAGTAACATGTTTTGCATTTTTCTGTAATAAATTATAAAGTGAACTAGCTAAAAAACCTAAACATATCATAAGCAGAAAAAATAAAAAAACATTTGTTTTTCTTTTCAAGTAAATCACCTAATCATCCATATCTTGAATATATTCAAATTCAATAACACCATCGAACTTTTCAATTACTATATCGTTTGGTTGAAAAGTTTCTATAAAATAACCTTTATCACGAATTATTGATACAATACCAAATCTTTGATTGACCGATGCTGAAAGAGTTTTCATATTTCCAATTGCTTTTATTTCAATCGGTGCAGTAAGAGGAATTTTATTTACCATCAAAGTATTCCCTGCGGTTCTTATTTCACTACTATTGACAATTCGCTGATCATTAATTGAAATTGCTTCAGCGCCTGCAGCATTTAATTCATTAATTAAATTCAGTATCAAATTATATTCATAAACTATATTTAAGTTGTTTGAAGCATATTCTTCTTTACTATTTTCTATAGAAATTGTTACACCAGGACCATGAACTTTTGTTCCGCCTGCAAATTTTTTACATTTTTCAGATTGACGATATAAAGAATCAATAAGAGTGTTTTCCTTCGCAGTAGAAGTTTTAATATTTTCAAGTTCACTTTCTAAATTTTTAATGTCTTCTTCAAGATTTTTTTTCTTTTCTTTAACGCTTTCAAGTTCAATTATTAATTCTCTAGAACGCATACTTGGACTTAAACCATTCAGCAAATTATTTTGAACAACTCTAATTTGAAATGAAATTATTACACCTAAAATAATACTAACAATAGCAATCCATATATAAGCTCTAACTTTCTCTTTATTCAAAACATCACCTACTATTTTTTTTCTTTTCTAAAAAGTGGTAAATCTGTTATGCTCACATCAATAACTCCATATCGTATATCTTTTTCAATCAAATCATAATATACATTAATAAAATTATTGAATTTTTTTTCAATTTCAGAACAATCTCCAAATTCAACTTCTATTCCGGCCGATGTATGAACACATACATCATTGCCATTATATTCTATTATTCCTTTTATATCAATACCAGATTTCTTAATCAGTTTTATCAATGAAAATACATCATTTAAAATACTTTGATTATATATTTCCAATTTTTTACCAACTTTATAATACATAATTTCCAATCCAGTAATAGAATAATAAGTATCCAAAGCATTATTAATAGTAAGTACATATCCATCATCATCAGTTATAATTACAATGTCATTATCTACAACTTTTAAAAACGGCTCCTTATATAGTATATCTAGTTCAATACCATTAGGAAATTTTTTATCAATAACTACACTTTCTACAATTGGAATAGCTAATATTTTTTCTTTTATTAACCTTTTGCTATCACTAAAATAATTAAGATCTTTTAATAAATTAGTAATAACTTGATTATCAAAATTTTTACATTCATTAAATTCTATTTCAGTTATTGTAAAATATGATGATTTTTGAATCATAAAAATAATTATAATTAAAATAAATATTAAAATAATTTTTTTCAATTTTTTCATTTTTTTACTTCTTTCATTATCTCTTCATTAATAATTTTCGAAACATTTTCATTACCAAAATTATTAAATTTTAATTTCATATCATTTATAAACTCAGTAGATTCAATTAATTTAACAACTTGATTACTATTTATATTCTTTTCAAGAATCATTTTTGCAAGCCCATCTTCTTCCATCATTTTAGCATTAAATTCCTGATGATTATCAGTTACATTTGGTGACGGAATCAAAATTGAAGGAGTTTTAGTATATTTCAGTTCAGATATTGATATAGCTCCTGCTCGTGAAATAACAAGATCAGCTTTCATCATATATTTGGGCATTTCATTTAAATAATCAACAATCTGAATATTATCATCTACTTTTATTTTGCTTTCTTTTATATTTACTAAAAATTCATCATAATATTTTTTACCGGTAACATGAATTAACTGAATTTTTTTATTAAATTGTAATTCCTCAATTACTTCAAACATCAAATCATTAAGAAATTTAGCTCCTCCACTTCCACCAAATGATAAAACAGTAATATAATCATTTTTACTAATTTCCAAAGTTTCTACAACCTCTTTAAATTTCTTTCTAACTGGATTACCTGTGAAAATAATATTATCATTTTTAAATTTATTTTCTATTCCAGTATAACTTACAAAAACTTTATCAACATACTTTGATAAAATTCTATTTGTAACTCCTGGAAAAGCATTTTGTTCATGGATAAAAGTTTTTTTATTAAGTATTGCTCCCACAAAAACAACGGGACCACTTACATAACCTCCAGTACCAATCACTATATCAGGCCTAAATTTTAAAATAATAAATAATGATTGAATCAATCCTAAAATAAGCTTAAGAACAACTCCGATATTTTTTATTTTATTTTTTCTATTAAAACCTTCAATGATAATTGATTTAAAAGGGATACCTAAATCTGATATTAATCTGCTTTCCATGCTATTTTTTTTCCCAACATACAATATCTCATCATTTTCATTAAAAGACTCAATTATTGATATTGCAGGATAAATGTGTCCACCGGTACCACCTCCTGAAACTAATATTTTCATTATTCCTCCCTCGTTTTAGAATTATTCGTCTTAGAAATATTTAATAAAATTCCAATTGATATTAAAATAACCAAAATAGAATTTCCTCCAGAACTTATTAATGGTAATGTAATACCAGTTACTGGCATTAAAGAACCTACTACTAAAAAATTAATTATCACATGAAGTGATATCATCATTGTAATACCAATTGCTAAATAAAAACCGAATTTATCATCCGATTCAACTGCTATTTTAAAACCTCTGTAAATCAAAATTAAAAACATAAATAGCATAAATACGATACCGAAAAAACCCCATTCTTCTGCAATAGTTGCTAAAATAAAATCATTTTGTGAAAAAGGTAAGTATAATTTATTTTGTGTGCTTAATCCAAGTCCAACTCCAAATAAACCACCACTTCCAAGTGCATATAAAGATTGAATACTTTGATAACCAAAATTTAACGGATCTTGAAAAGGATCTCTAAACGTTAAAAATCTTTTCATTCTATATGCTGAAGAAGTAATCATCAAAAATATCCCGCCTGCTCCAAGAATAGAAATTCCAATAGTATAACTCCATTTCATACCAGCAACAAATACCATTCCAAAAACTATTGCCATAATAATAACTGCATCACTCATATTAGGTTGAATTAATACTAAAACGGAAAAAAAACCTCCGAAAATAAAATACGGTAAAATTCCAATAAAGAATCTATCAATAAATTTTTCTCTCATATATAATAATTTTGCCATAATAATTATAAGATATATTTTTGCCCATTCACTTGGCATATATGAAAATCCAAATATCCTAACCCACCTTTTAGAACCATTTATAGCTTTATCTGGACTGAAATGTAAAATAATAAAACCAAGAATTAATGGTATTACTGCTAAATAAGCAATTTTTTTTAAATATTTATATGGAAACAGTGAAAAAACAAACATCCCTGAAATACCAATCAAAACTGATTTTAGGTGCTTTAGTAAAAAAGCACTCTGAACGCTATTAACATTGAAATAATAACTAGAACTAAAAACTTCTATTATTCCCACTCCCAATAGAATGAAAGTTATAAATATCAGTAATAAATCAAACTTAAATATACGATTCAAAATAAAACCCCTTCTTAATCTATTTATAAATTATTTACAAGTTCTTTAAATTCTTTTCCTCTATGTTCAAAGCTTTCATACATATCCCAACTAGCACATGCAGGCGAAAGCAAAACAACTTCTCCTGAAAAAGCTAATTTAAAAGAAAGTTTTACAGCATCCTTTAAATTATCTACTATTGTAATATTGCAACTACTATGTTTTTCTGCTTCTTCTTTTATTAATTCCTTAGTTTCTCCAAATAAAACAAGTTCTTTTACATTCTCTTTAAAACTTTTTACCATTTCTTCAAAATTACTTCCTTTATCCATTCCACCAGCAATCAAAATGATTTTTTCATTCATAGCTTCTATAGCTTTGATTGTTGCATCTGGATTTGTTCCTTTTGAGTCATTATAGTATTTAACATTATTTAATTCCCTAACAAATTCAATTCTATGTTCAACACCATTAAATTCTTTTAATGATTTTTCTATTATATTTACATCTATTTTAGAATAATAAGAAATTGCAGTTGCAGCCATAATATTTTCAAGATTATGATCTCCTAAGATTTTAATATCATCTACACTGCATATTTTTATTTCATTTCCATTATCATTAACTATGATTTGATTATTATATATATATACACCATTTTTAATTT
>JAUCFZ010000168.1 GCA_030377915.1 Clostridiaceae bacterium HSG29 | reverse complement strand
TGTAATTGAATAAATTATCTGCCTTCTGAATTTTCTGTTTTTAGTTGGTTATTTTGTGATGCAAAATTTTATATGTTTTTTAGCTTTTTATCTAATTTTTTATCTTGACATATTACCGGATTGCTTTAGTAGAAGTATAAAAAACTTCACCAACTTTTCCTTCATTAATATCTGATAAAACACCTTTCATTTCTGGCACTCCAAGGTTTAAAATATTTGAATTGAACTTAAATTCTTCATTTGGATGTTGAATTATAAGTCCATCTAAATTAAACATATAAGCATATCCCGAATTATATACTTTTATATTTTCTGCTACTTCTGAAATTCTCTTAAAATTAACTGAAGCAATTACAGTTCCAATAACTTTTCCATTATTTTTAATAGGCACTGCCATAACAACTACAGGATTCTTTGTAGCTTGTGAAATTAAAACTTCACTTATAGTACTTTCACCAGATTTAACAGCTTCTTTAATATATTCTCTTGAACTTAAATCAGCTGTATAGTTTTTATCATCACTTGAAATAATTACTTTCCCATTTATATCAGTAACCATTATAGTTTCTAAAATATCTTTAGCTGTATTTCTTTCATTAGAAAGATATTCGAAAACACCATTTCTTACTTCTTCTTTCCCTTCAATTAGTTCACCAATTTCTGGATTTCCAGTAAGTAATTTTGTAACTAGACTTGCTTCATTAATTTTATTATTTATTATTTCACTCGACAGATTAGTTACTTCTACTAACTGCTCATTAACAAATGTTTCAGTCTCAGTAATAAAATAATAAAGAGAAATTCCTCCTACAGCTCCTAACGATATTACTAAAAGTAATATTGATAATATAGATAACTTTGCCTTAATTGATTTCAACATTTTAACCTCCATGATTTTTATAATTCTACATTGTTATATATAAATATGCTCAACAATCTTTGTCCGCATATAAAAAATTTTAAATAACCTAAAGTACTGTTCACCCCTGACTTTGTTTATGATATTTCATTGCTAATTTGATTTAAAAAATTACTATTAAAAGTTTTCTCAACATCTTGAACTTTTAATGGTTTAGAAAAATAGTAACCTTGAACTATATCGCAATTATCATTTTCTAATTTTTTTATGTGTTCATATTTCTCAATTCCCTCTGCTACAATTGTTAATTCCAAACTATGCATAACAGATATCAAACTATTCATTACTTGAGAGTTTTTCATATTTAATAGTTCTAAATTTAATGAACGATCAAATTTAACTTTATCAATAGGTAAAAAAGTTAAATAACTTAATGATGAATAACCAGTACCAAAATCATCAATAGCAATCTTAATATTTTCGCTTCGAAGTTTACCGAGAAATTCTAGAGCTTTTTCACTATTTCTTAGTAAAATATTCTCTGTAATTTCAATTTCTATAAACTTAGGATTAACATTATAATTTTTTAATGTGTTCATTAGAAATTCAAAATAATTATTATCATTTATTTGAATTGCAGAATAATTTATTGAAATAGGTTTTATTAAATAACCTTTTTCTTGCCAAATGCTAAGTTGCTCAATAATTATTTTTGTAACAATTCTTCCAATTTTAATAATCATTCCATTTTTTTCTGCAATAGGAATAAACTGTCCAGGCGATATTGAATATTCCTTCAATCTTATTAATGCTTCATAACCAATTATTTCACCAGTTTTAAGTTCAACTTGAGGTTGATAAAGCATTTTAAATCCATCATTTTCTATTGCTTTAGAAAGTATTGATTCAATTTCAGTAACTTTCCTTAAATCTTTTTTCATACTTTCATTAAATATTGCATAATCATTCTTTACTTCATTTTTAATTGTATATAATGCTAAATCCGAATTCATTATTAGTTCGTCAATATCATTACTAGCATTTGAGAAAAGTGTAATTCCCATGCTAAATTCTATATTAATTTCATTATCATTAATTATAATTTTTTTATCTAATACCTCATGTAATCTATTAACAAATTCTATAATTTCTTCTTCAGTTTCACAGTCAGCTAAAATTAAAAATTCATCTCCTCCAAACCGCGAAACAAATATATTATTTTTTTCTGATATAATTTTTAATCTATTAGAAATTTCTTTTAGTACTAAATCTCCAAAAACATGCCCTAAAGTATCATTTATTTTCTTAAAATCATCTAAATCTAATAAAGTAACAATTCCATTTACTCCTTCTATTAACAATTCTTGTAATTTTTCTGTGAACTTTCTTCTATTTGGAAGCTCAGTCAATGCATCATGATCAGCAAAAAACTTAATATATTCCTTTTGAAAAGTAATTTCGTCTATTTGTGCTCTTAACTCTTCCTCTGAAGATTGCAGTAATTCATTTTTAATAGCAATTTCTGTATTATTTTCTTTAATTTGCTCTAAATATTCCTTCATATTTTCTAATAATCCATTAATTGATACAGCAACGTGCCCAAATGGGCTATCTTTTGCTAATGACAATTTATAATTAATATTCTCTTCTATAGAAATATTTTTTATTTCTAAATCCATTTGCGAAATATTTTTATCAAGTTCAAATAAATTTGTATACATTTTATTAAGTGATTTTGAAATAGTACCTATTTCATCACAATATGAATTACATTTTTTAAATTTATTAGAATCATAAGCATGAAATTCAAAATCTGATAAATAATTAATCTCATCAGCAATCTCTAAAATTGGTTCAGTAATACGCTTAGATACTAAACTAATAATAATAAAAGTAACTAATAAAACAATTGTAAAAATTGCAAATAACATATACATAACATTTTTTGATTCAGATAAAATTTTATTTTTATCACTCACAGCAATATATTTCCAATTAGAAATCGGAGAACTATAGACATTAAAAATTTTTATTCCATTATCTATTTCCAACTCAAATGAACCACTACTCATATTACTTAAAGATAATAATCCTTTTATATTTAATTCTTCTGGTGTTTTTAAAATCCATTCTTCATGTTTTGGACTGACTAATATTTCATTATTATTATCAAGAATCATAATATAACCTGAATCACCAATTTCTTGAGTATCAATATTTTTCATTAAATA
>JAUCFZ010000167.1 GCA_030377915.1 Clostridiaceae bacterium HSG29 | reverse complement strand
AAGATAAAAAAGGTGTTCCAGCATTAATAGCTGTGGAAAATGATGCTACTGGAAATTGTAAAGATTTAGCATTAGCTTATGCTAAAGGAATTGGCGCAACACGTGCTGGAGTTTTAGAAACAACTTTTAAAGAAGAAACTGAAACTGATTTATTTGGTGAGCAAGCTGTTCTTTGTGGTGGCGTTACTGAACTTAT
The DNA here is from genome assembly GCA_030377915.1 of Clostridiaceae bacterium HSG29. Taxonomy (GTDB): domain Bacteria; phylum Bacillota; class Clostridia; order Peptostreptococcales; family Acidaminobacteraceae; genus HSG29. Next base: position 2,905 of record JAUCFZ010000167.1, on the reverse strand, counting down.
AAAAACTGGATTTGAAACTTTAGTTGAGGCAGGATATCAAAAAGAAATTGCATATTTTGAATGTCTTCATGAAATGAAATTAATTGTAGATTTATTTTATGAAGGTGGATTTGAAAAAATGAGATATTCAATTAGTGATACTGCTGAATATGGTGATTATATGATAGGTAAAAGAATAGTTAATGAAGATACTAAGAAGGAAATGAAAAAAGTTTTAAGTGAAATTCAATCAGGTGAATTTGCAAGAGATTGGTTAATGGAAAATAAATTAAATAGACCTGTATTTAATTCATCAAAAGCTAAAGAACTTGATCATGATATAGTAAAAGTTGGTAAAGAATTACGATCTATGATGAGCTGGTTAAAAGAAGATGGTAAAGATGAAAAGTAATATAATGAAGAAGGGATTTGATAAATCCCCTCATAGATCGCTTCTTAAAGCATCTGGATTAACTGATTTTGAAATAGATAGACCGTTAATTGGTGTTGTGAATTTCTTTAATGAAATAGTACCAGGACATGTGCATTTAAGAGATGTAAATGAAGCGGTTAAAAGAGGTGTATTAATGAATGGTGGAACACCTCTTGAATTTCCAGCAATTGCAGTTTGTGATGGTATAGCAATGAATCATGAAGGAATGAAATATTCTCTTGTTAGTAGAGAAATAATCGCAGATTCAATTGAAGTTATGACAAAAGCACATGCGCTAGATGGTTTGGTAATTGTTCCGAATTGTGACAAAACAGTGCCTGGTGCATTAATGGCTGCTGCAAGAATCAATGTTCCAACAGTAATTGTAAGTGGAGGACCAATGCTTGCAGGATATGAAAACACAGATTTAACAACTGTTTTTGAAGGAATTGGTAAATTACAGAATAATACAATGACGGAATTAGAATTAAAATATCTTGAAGATACTGCTTGTCCTACTTGCGGATCGTGTGCAGGAATGTTTACTGCAAATTCAATGAATTCAATGACAGAGGTTATTGGAATGGGTTTGGAAGATAATGGAACAATGCCTGCAGTTTATTCTGAAAGAAAACTTTTAGCAAAAAAAGCTGGTATGAAAGTTATGGATTTATTAAGAGATAATATTAAACCAAGTGATATTATGACAAAAGAAGCTTTTTATAATTCACTTGTTGTAGATATGGCATTAGGTTGTTCTACAAATACTGTACTTCATTTAATGGCAATAGCAAATGAAGCTGGAGTTCATATTGATCTTGATATTTTTAATGAATTTAGTGAAAAAACACCAAATTTATGTAAACTTTCACCTGCTGGCCCTTATCATATGCAGGATTTATATCATGCTGGTGGTTTAAGCGCAGTAATGAATGAATTAAGTAAAAAAGATTTAATTAATCTTGATTGTATGACTGTTGATGGAGATGTAATTGGAAACAGAATAAAAAATAAAAGAATAAAAAATAAAAATGTTATAAAAACTGTTGAAGAACCATATTCTGAAACGGGTGGACTTAAAATACTTAAAGGAAATATTGCACCTGATGGTTCTGTTGTTAAAAAATCGGCTGTTAATAAAAATATGTATTATACTAAAGGTCCTGCTAAAGTATTTGATAGTGAAGAAGAGAGTGTTGAAGCAATACTTAATAATATTATTGAGAAAGGTGATGTAATAGTAATTAGATATGAAGGACCTAAAGGAGGCCCAGGAATGCGAGAAATGTTGACTCCAACATCTACTCTTGCAGGTATGGGACTTGACGATTCAGTTGCACTTATTACTGATGGAAGATTCTCTGGTGGTACTAAAGGTGCTGCTGTTGGTCATATTTCACCTGAAGCTTTTGATGGAGGTATGATTGCACTTGTTGAAAATGGAGATTTAATTGAAATCGATATTGAAAAAGGATCAATTAGTTTATTAGTTGATGATAAAGTGCTTGACGAAAGAAGAAATAAATTAGTTATAAAAGAAACAAAACTTAAAGGTTATTTAAGTAAGTATAGAAAAATTGTGTCTTCTGCAGCGGAAGGTGCTGTTTGTATATAGGGGGAAAAAATATGGTTCTAAATGGAGGAAAAATAATACTAAAGGCCTTAGAAGAACTAGGAACAAAAGATATATTCGGATATCCAGGTGGAGCAGTTATTCCTTTATATAATGAACTTTTTGATCAATATGATAAATTTAATCACTATAGATCTTCACATGAGCAAGGAGCTGTTCATGCAGCAGATGGATATGCAAGAACAACTGATAAAGTTGGAGTGTGTTTTGCTACTTCTGGGCCTGGAGCTACAAATACAATTACTGGAATTGCTACTGCATATATGGACTCTGTACCACTTTTGGTAATAACTGGGCAAGTTCCATCTAGTTATTTAGGTAAAGATTCATTTCAAGAAATAGATATCACTGGAATTACAATGTCTATTACAAAACATAATTATTTAGTTGAAAATGTAAAAGATCTCGAAAGAATTGTAAAAGAGGGATATTCAATTGCTAAAAGTGGAAGACCAGGTCCGGTTTTAATAGATGTTCCAAAGGATGTATTTATTGATGAGTGTGAATATAGAAATATAAAAATAGATGTTGATGATAATGAATTTAAAACAATTAGCAAAACTAAAATGGAAGAAGTTGTTAAGCTTATAATGGAGTCTAAACGACCTATAATTTATGCTGGTGGCGGAATTAAAAATTCCAATGCTGAAAAGGAACTTTTTGAAATTTCCAATAGATTTGATGTTCCGGTTGTAAATACTTTAATGGGACTTGGAACTTTTCCAAGAGAACATAAACTTTCTTTAGGTCTTGTTGGTATGCACGGCTTTCCAGAAGCTAATATTGCTATTATGAAATCTGATTTGATTATTGCAATTGGAGCAAGATTTAGTGATCGAGTTATAGGCAATCCTAAAAAG
>JAUCFZ010000012.1 GCA_030377915.1 Clostridiaceae bacterium HSG29 | reverse complement strand
TTCATCTGATACAAAACTATATAATATTTTCCCTTTAAATTTTTCATGATTCTTCTGAAATTCTTTAAGAGCTAAAATTATTGCAACTACTCCAGATTTCATATCTAATGTTCCTACACCATATAACCTATCCCCTTTAACAACAGGATCCAAAGGATCTGTAGCCCATCCATTTGTTATTTGGACAGTATCTAAATGTCCATTTAAATATATTATCGGGCCATCTTCAATACCTTCTATAGTTCCTAATATATTTTTACCATCATAATTAAGTATTTCTTTCTCTGAATATTCTTGAATATGAGCATCGATGTTACTGCCTTTAAGCAATCTATAAACATATTCCATGATCTCATTTTCATCTAAATAAACACTCTCAATTTTAACAAGCTTACTTAGCAGTTCTATAACATTTTCTTTATTAATAAATTCCATTCTTCCTCCTATAAGCCGTCAAATTAGTATTTATACTATCTTTTTAAGGTTTTCTCCACTATATGTTTTAACAGAATCAATTTCTCCTTCTTTAAAAATAAATTTATTCGTAAATCCAAATATCATTGTTATAATTGGTGCTAAGAATGATAAAAAGACATATGGTAAATATTGCATTGTAGGCACCCCTAATACTCCTGCAAAATAAACTCCACATAATCCCCATGGGATAAGAGGTGATGTAACCGTAGCTGAATCTTCACATACTCTTGATGCCACTTGAGGTAAAATATTTTTTTCTTTATAAACTGGTACTAGCATTCTTCCTGGAATAATTATTGCCATATATTGACTAGCACTAAAAATATTTACAAATATACTTGATAATACATGTGTTGCAACTAACCCACCTGTCGTTTTTACTAAACCTTTTATTTTCTCAAGTAATACTTCTAGCATTCTTGTTTTTTCTAATAACCCACCAAAACTAAGTGCAATAAATCCTAATGATATAGTCCACATCATACTCTGTAATCCACCACGACTTAATAATGAATCAATTTCGCTGATACCAACATCTGAAACAAATCCATTTTGTAAGAATGATAACATTTCAGTAATATTGTAACCTTGAAATACCATTGCAAATGCTACACCAATAAATGATGCAATAATCATAACAGCTAAGCCACTAACTTTTTTGATTGCTAATACTACAACAATAATTGGCGGTATAAATGCAATAGGACTAATATAAAAATTGTTTTTTAATCCATCTAGAATTATTGTAATATTACTTTGATCAATTTCTGCTGCACTAAATTTAAAACCCATAATTAGATATAATACTAACGAAATCAATAAAGCTGGACCTGTTGAATACATCATACTTTTAATATGGTCAAATAAATCTGCTTCAGCTACTCCCGCTGCTAAATTTGTTGAATCTGATAAAGGACTCATTTTATCTCCAAATATAGCTCCTGATATCGCAGCTCCTGCTGTCATAGGTGCGGGTATTCCTAACCCAGCTCCAATACCCATAAATGCTACACCAAATGTTGCTCCAGTAGTCCAAGAACTACCAGTTGCTAATGATGCTATTGAACATATTAATGCTACTGAGAATAAAAATATTTTAGGTGATAATATTTTCAAACCGTAATAAATTAATGATGGAATAGTACCTGCTGCTATCCATGAAGCAATCAGTACTCCAACAAGCATTAAAATAAGCATTGGTAGCATTGCTATTTCACAACCATATAAAATTCCTTCTTGAATATCTTCCCATTTATAACCTGACATTAACGCAACAACAGCTGCTATCGATGTAACTAAAAGCAATGTTATATGAGTAGTCCAATTACTGTGTAAAATAAAAATCTGTGTTGACATTGCAATAACTAAAAATATAATTACAAATAAAGCTCCTCCAAAACTCGGTTTTACATCTTCTCTCATAAATCCCTCCCATATTCTATAAACGTTTAACTATTTACATTATATTAACATTGCGTTTATAATCTGTTTAAAATCTGTTTATAATCAGTTTATAACAAAAAATAATTAAAATTACTAATTAGAAAGTAATTTTTCTATTGTTATATAGAAAGTATAGAGTTTATATGTTGAGGCCTTTACAATTTGCTTATATATTATTGGCCCTTTTGTATATAATTTTTTTTCTGAAATATAATTATTAAATATTTTTGTTGCCTCTTCAATTATTCTATTTTCTGCAGTAATAATATCCTCATTTAAATTTTCTTCTAAATCTATTGAAAAATTATATGTTATATATTTACCTTTATTTAAAATAACCTGTTTGCATAATTGAATTGATTCTGGAAAGATACTATTCTCAATACAATGTTCAAAATAATTGTTATCTTTTAAAATTATATACGATGTATTAACCTGAGAATAATTAAACCAAGGATTATTTTGAATAATCTCATAAATTGCTTTAATAGCTAAAATATTTAATTGTTTTGAAAAAAGCATTGAAAGATTACGTGTATTATAGTTTTTGATTTTAAATTCAGATTTAATATTTGGAATCCTTATCGCAGATTCTAATTTCTTATTAATTTCATTTTTTTTATTACTTAAATCTAATATTTTCATTTCAATATTATTACGAGAAGTTTTAAGAATTTCAATATATTTTTCAAGAGAATAATTCTCAAGAAGTCCTTTTAGATCCTTAAGTGGTATATCTAAATCTCTTAATAATAATATGTTTTCCATTTTATCTAATTTATCAAAATCATATAATCTATAATTATTTTCATCAATTTTACTAGGTTCAATAAGACCTTTCTGTTCATAATATCTTATTGTAGAAGCGTTAATATTTAAAATATTTGCTAACTCACCAATAGTTAATAAATTTCTCATTTTTCCTCCTTGACATTAAACCTACTTTAAGGTTTATTATATATACTAGAAATGAAATTTTCAACTTAAAGTTATTATTTATTAAAGGGGTAAACATGAAAAACGAATTAGATTTAAGAATTGATGATACTAAAAAAATATTTTTGAAATTTGCAATTCCATCAATATTTATAATGATTTTACAAAGCACTGCTGGATTTATCGATTCCATGTTCATAGGGAAATATGTAGGTGCAAATGGATTAGCAGCTGTTACTTTAGTATCACCAATTATAATGTTATTAGCAGGAATTGGAACAATGGTTGCCATTGGGGGTACAACTTTATCAGGAATATTTAAAGGAAAAGCCGATATTGAAAAAAGCAATAATTTTTTTAATGTTACAATGATGCTTTTAACAATAATTAGTATATTAGCAACAATATTTGTGTTATTTTTCGGAAAATCATTCGGACCATGGATGGGTGCAAAAGGAGAAGTAGTTTTATATGTAAAAGATTATAGTACAACTCTTAGTTTATTTTTTGTTCCATTTTTATTAAATTTCGTTATGGGATTCTTTTTAAAATTAGATGGAAAACCTTTAGCAGCCGTTATACCAATAGCTTTAGGAACTATATTAAATATTGTTTTAAATTATATTTTCATAATATATATGAATTTGGGCATAAGAGGAGCAGCTTTCGCAACAGGATTAGCACAATTAATTCCATTTTTTATGTTATTATATGAACTGATTTTTAAATCTAATTGGAAATTTATGAAACCTATATTCTATAAAAATGAGATTATTCAAATGTTATTTAATGGATCTTCAGAATTATTAAGTATGGCATCAGTTTCAATATCAGCATTCGTTTACAATATGATTATTATAAATAAAATTGGGCTTAACGGAGTTGCTGCATATGCAGTTGCAGTTCAAATTGGAAATTTATCTATCGGAATGTTCTATGGACTTGCAGAAAGTGTTCAATCAGCTATCAGTGTAAACTATGGCGCCAGGCAATTTAAAAGAGTTAGAGAATTAAAAAATTTAACATTAAAATCAAATTTTATTGCAGGATTATCAATATTTTTAATCGTACTAATTTTCAAAGAAAACATTGCAATGATTTTTATATCTGATAAATCAACTATTGAACTCTCAATGTTTATAATGAATTTCTTTGGATTTGCATATATATTTAGCGGTATTAATATATCTTTTGCAACATATTATACATCACTTAATTCACCAATCATTTCAGGTGGTATTACTGTTTACAGAAGTTTAATTTCATTGATTGTTGGATTACTATTATTACCATTAATATTTGGGATTAATGGAATATGGGGTGCAACAATATTTTCTGAAATAACATCCGTAATTGTAGCATATTTGTGTTATAAGAAATGGCCATATGGATTAAAAGAAAAAAATAAAATAATTAATGAAACTAAAATAATATGCGAAAAAACAAATTAATTTGATTAATGTGAAAATCAATGCTAAACTATAGAAAATATTAGGAGGATTATATGTCTAAATTAATTGTGAAAAATGCAACTTTAAATGATTTAAATGATATTGCATCTATTGAGTTACTCTGCTTTCCTGTTCTCGAAGCCGCTACAAAAAATTCTTTAAAAGAAAGAATCAGTGTATATTCTAAAGGTTTTTTTATTGGAGAAATTGATAATAAAATTATAGGATTTATAAACGGCGCATCTACGGATGATTCTGTAATAAAAGACGCTTTTTTTGAAAATATGAACCTTCATGAAAACGATGGTAAAAATCTAGTGGTTTTTGGTTTAGATGTTCATCCCAAATATCAACGGAATGGATATGCTAGAGAATTAATGAATTATTTTATTGATTTTGCAAAACAAGAAAAAAAAGAGAATGTAATTTTAACTTGTAAAAATCATTTAATACATTATTATGAATCATTTGGCTATGTAAATTTTGGCGTGTCTGAATCGGAACATGGTGGTGCTAAATGGTATGATATGATTCTTAAACTAAAAAATAACTAAGCAGTATATCACTGTTTAGTTATTTTTTTTAGAATTATTGAAGTGCTTTTAAAATATAATCATAAAAATTTAATCCAATAATATTTTTAATACTTTCCTCTGAATAATTTCTTTTTAATAGTTCTTCAGTTATTAAAATAACTTCTTCATGGCTTTTTAAAACATCTTGGATTCTACCATTATCATAGTATTTTGTACATAAATCAAATCCAAATCCCACATTTTTATCACTACTTATTTTAACTAAATGATCAATATGATCACATAATTTAATAACATTTTGCTCGTTTTTATTTGGCGAAACAATTTCAGTATATGCATTAATTCCAATAACACCATTTCTACCAGCAATTTTTCTTATTTGATCATCACTTAAATTTCTTGGCATTTTATTAATTTCTCTTGCATTTGAATGCGAAGCTATTATTGATGACTTAGTATATTTAAATACATCGTCAAATCCCACATCATTAATATGACTTACATCAATAAAAAAACCAATTTCTTCTGCTCTTCTCATCACTTGAATTCCAAATGGTGTAAGACCACCTAAAACACCCTCATCAGGATATCTAAAATAACTACCATCTGCAACCAGATTTCTTCTTGCCCAAGTAACCCCAAAACCTCTAACACCTAATTCATAAAAAGTATTTAGAAGTTCTAATTCTTTATGAATTGGTTCTAATCCTTCTAATGATAATATCAAACCGATTTTATTTTCTCTAACAGATTTTTCCATATCTTTTGAATTTCTAATTAAAACAAACTCTTCACATTCTTTTATATCTGATTTTATTGCTTCTATTTGTAAAAGACCTCTTTTTAATGCCATCTCAACAACATCATTTTCTACAAATATTGCAGCAATTACAAATTTTACTCCAACTTTTCTAAAATCTTCTAGAAACAGTTCGTTTAACACTTCCTTCTTACCTTTTATTCTATTATTATATATAATGCCACCTAAATCTAAATGAGCATCAAAAACTATACTTTCACTATGAATTTTTTTAGCTATTTCATGCATACTTAACCTCTCAATAATTTATGACAAGCATATATGGTATTTTCATCTGAAAATATATCATCATATTCTTTATCATTTTCATTTATACTTTTTATTACTACTTTGGCATCTACTGCAGACGCATTAATAAATTTATTATCACCTAAATAAATCGCTGTATGTGCTTTCCCAAAAATTAAATCACCATGCTTTAATTCAGCTTTTTTTATTCTGATCAAGCTTTCATCTAATAAATCAGAATCACGCCAAATTTTCAATCCAGATAGAAAATATACCATTGAAGTCAATCCTGAACTATCAAGTCCATGTGGGCTTTTACCTCCCCATCTAAATTGCTTACCAAGATACTTTAATGCGTTATCAACAATTTCACTTCTGATATCTTCTATTTTCCTAAATGATGGTTCTTCTATTCTTTTAAGAAATTCATTCCTTATCCATCCTTTTCTACTATCTGGAAGAGAAACTTGGGATCTTATTTTGCTTTTCTTTCCAGTCATAGCAAGTCTTGAACCTCTCATTGCTGAAATGATTTTTTTGCTATCATATGGTATATTATCAAGAATATCTACATATTCTCCATTAACCATATAGTTAGCATTATCTATCCAATTATTAACTTTATCTTTTTTTATTATAAGCGATTTTTTATTAATATATCCTTTGTAATTATATTCTGTTTCAATATAACAATAATTGTTTACATCATCCCACAAAATATTTACTGCCATTCCTAAAAATATTTCATCAATTCGTATTGCATCATCTGAAGGTGCATTTTTTACTGTTACAATAGTTTCATTTACAATGGCTAACATATTTCACTTCCTTATTTTTCCAACTCCAAAACATAAATAATTTTATTCCATACTTTTAAAAATTCAGAAAAATCGTAATATTTTTTTACATTTTTAACATCTTTAGACGCAGGATCATTAACAACAATTTTCAAATTTCCATTAGTTGAAAATCCTCTTATTACTAATAAATGTCCTAAAGGATAAATCTGTGGCGCTCCTTTTAAATCATCTTCATTAGTTGTTTTAATAGAAGCAGCTACCGGAATTCCACTTGAAACATATTTTATAAGTATATCCACATTTTCACAAAATCTTATAAATGATTTAAAACCTATTTCAGAAGCATATGCCATATTATAAGACCAATTACCATATACACCTGCACCATTATCAAAACATTTTTGTGAAACATCATAGACATTCTTCAAATAATCATAATTATTAATAAGCATAGTAAGTGATGTTGGACTACATATACTTTTACCTATCTTTGGAACATTCATTTGAGATATCATCGGAACATCAATATCAATATCAATTAATTTAAAGTCTTTATTTTTATATTCATTAAATGAAGATAATATAATTCTCCGTAATAAAGGAGACTCTAATTTATTATTCTTTCGTTTAAAAAGGACTTTTACTTTTAAAACTTTACTAAATCCATTTTTTACGTTTATAGTATCAATATTTATTTTACCTAATTCATCTTGTTGATTAAATATACTACCTTCATTTAATCCATTGTTACTCCATTTTCCATATGAAAACCACATAGACCATTTTTCATTTTTACAAAATGACACCATTAGTTCAATAGATGTATCTTTTTCAGTAATTGTATTCCATGAAGCAACAATTTTTTTAAATTCATTAATCTTAATTTCTTCCGATTCATATGATCCGCTTAAATTTCCTTTTTTTAATACTAAACTGTTATTAATTAATTCAAGATTATTGAAAGCTCCTTTTAAAAAATCTTTTTTTTCAATAATAACTAGGCTCATATTAAAAACTACTTTCTAAAATTTCTTTATATTTAATTGTTTCTTCATTATTTGCTAAAATATAATGATCAGGTTCAATTTCAACCCATTCAGGTTTATCAACCTCATAATTATGACAATTCGGATCATATATTTCAATTACTTTATTTCTTTCAGAAATCGGATCAGGCTGTGGAACAGCAGAAATCAAAGCTCTTGTATAAGGATGAAGTGGATTTTCAAACAACTTTTCAGATTCTGCAAGTTCAACTATTTTACCTTTATGAATTACTGCAATACGATCCGTTATAAATCTTACTACAGATAAATCATGAGCTACAAAAATATAAGTAAGTCCTCTTTCTTTTTGTAAATGTGACAATATATTTAATACTTGCGCTCTTATTGATACATCAAGTGCAGAAATTGGCTCATCAGCTACTATTAATTCAGGCTCCATTATTAAAACTCTTGCGATGCCTATTCTTTGTCTTTGTCCGCCAGAAAATTCATGCGGAAATCTACTTGCAAATTCAGGAAGTAATCCAACATCTGTCAAAGCTTTTTCTACTTTTGCTTTTCTATCAGCTTCATCTTTAAATTTCTTTAAATTATAAATTCCTTCCGAAACAATATAATCAACTTTTGCTCTTTCGTTTAATGAAGCCATTGGATCTTGAAATATCATCTGGATTTTTTCAGTAACTTCTCTATCTAATTCTCTTGAAATTTTTCCATTAATTTTTTTACCTTTAAATTTAATTTCTCCTTCAGCAGCTTCATTGATTCTCATAATAGCACGACCTATTGTCGTCTTACCAGAACCAGACTCACCTACTAAACCAAAAGTCTCACCTTTATATACATTAAAACTTACACCTTTTACAGCTACAAATTTATTCTTCTTTCCACCAAATTCAACTTTTAAATTATTCACTTCTAATAATACTTCATTATTTTTTTTCATTATCTATTACCTCCAAAGTGCTCATGCAATCTTTTTATTGCATCAGGAACTTCAATTTTAGGTGCGTCTGGATGCAATAACCAAGTTTTTGCTTTATGAGTCTCTGATATTTCAAAATATGGCGGTGTTTTAATATAATCAATTTCTAGCGCTCTTGGATTTCTAGGTGCAAATGCATCTCCAACAATTTCCTTATATAAACTTGGTGGAGTACCTGCAATTGAATATAAATCTTCTCCTTTTGTTCCAAGTTGTGGAAGTGAAGATAATAAAGCCCAAGTATATGGATGCTGTGGATTATAAAATATTTCTTCAGCCATTCCAACTTCAACAATATCACCAGCATACATAACTGCTATTCTGTCTGCAACATTTGCAACAACACCTAAATCATGTGTTATAAATACAACAGTTAAATTATATTTCCTTTGCATTTCTTTAAGTAAATCTAGAATTTGTGCTTGAATTGTAACATCAAGCGCTGTTGTCGGTTCATCACATATTAAAACGTTTGGTTTGCAAGCCATTGCAGTTGCAATAACAACCCTTTGTCTCATACCACCTGAAAACTCATGCGGATATTGATTATATCTTTTTTCTGGCATAGGTATACCAACATCTCCAAGAATTTCAATAGTTAATTTTTTTGCGTCTTCACCTTTAATATTTTGATGAAGTTCAATAGCTTCTTGAACTTGGTGACCAATTTTCTTAAGCGGATTAAGTGCAGTCATTGGATCTTGAAATATCATTGCAATTTCTCCACCTCTATATTTTAACCATTCTTTATTATTTTTAAATTGTGCTAAATCAGTACCTTTATAATTAATGCTTCCTGTATCAATCCATCCATTTGAATCAAGTAATCCCATAAATGATTTTGTAAATACAGATTTTCCTGAACCTGATTCTCCAACTATTGCCAAACTTTCTCCTTTAAATAAATCAAGTGAAATATGTCTAATAGCTTTTAAACTTCTTCCTCTTAATTCAAATTTTATTGAAAGATCTGAAACAGAAAGAACCACTTCATTATTTTTTTTATTATTCATAATATGACTCCTCCTTTACATATGATTCTTTGGATCAGATGCATCGCCAAAAGCATTACCCATAACATAAAATGAAATTGTAATTATTGACAATACTGCAGTTGGGAATAACAGTTGATATCTTAAAGAAGGTGTCATAATAAACATACGACCTTCATTAATAAGATTTCCAAGTGATGGAATATCTACTGGTAATCCAATTCCGATATAAGTTAAAAATACTTCAGATCCAATTGCAAGCGGAATTGCTAATGCTAATCTTAACATTATTACTGATACTAAATATGGTAATAAGTTCTTTGAAGCTATTCTATGAAGCGGAGTACCTAAACATCTAGAAGCTAAATTATATTCTCTATCTCTAATAATAATAACAAGATTTCTTACAAAACGTGCCATACTTGTCCACCTTGTAACACTCATTGCAATTATTATTGTTAAAATCCCCGGTTCTAAAATATATGCAATTAAAATCAAAATTATCGTAGTTGGAATATTTGTAATAATATTATAAATTTCAGTTATAATTGGATCCAACTTTCTAACATAGCCCCAAATTGATCCAACAAATATACCTACAATCAATTCAATTATTCCAACTGTTAAACCTATAAATAAAGAAGTTCTAGTACCACTCCAAATCCTTGACCATATATCTTGACCAATAGAATTTGTACCAAACCAATATTCTGAACTTGGTGGTAGATTTCTTAATTGTAATCCATCTGCATCAACATTTATTTTTATTGGCGAATGTTGATTAGGTAAATATGGTTGAACAACTGTAAATAGTAAAAGTAATACTACAACAGATAATAAAATCACAGCTGTTTTATTTTTAAAAAATACTTGAAGTGTGGATCTCCAATATGAATAGTTAGAATAACCTATTAATTCTGCATTTCTAGAATCATATTCAGCAAATTTAAATAATGATTTATCAATTTTTTCAGTTTTAACATCACTAGCCATTATCTTCCACCTCCACTAGAATGTAGTTTTATTCTTGGATCTAACATAGCCATTAGAACATCACCTAAAAATAGACCTAAAATACCTACTACTGAAAACATTAATACCAATGCTTGTACTAAATTATTATCCTGTAATTGTATAGCATCAACTAATAATCCACCCATTCCAGGAATTGAAAATAAGGATTCAATATAAATTGATCCACCAATTGTAAATAATATTGATGCTGGTAAATATTGCACCATTGGAACAAGAGCATTTCTAGCTACATGTGAAACCATTATTTTTCTTTCGCTTAAACCTTTTGCTCTAGCTAATCTTAAATAATCTTTATTCAATTCATCTACCATATAACGTCTCATCCACATTGCATATCCTGCAATATTACCAAGCGCCATTGCAAATGTTGGCAATATCCAACTTGATGGTTCATCAATATCAAATAATAAAGGCAATTTAAAAATCTGGGTTAAATATAATTGTATAAATAAATAGTAAACAATAGGTGGAACTGCTCGAATAATTACTACATAGAAAGTTCCCATTTTATCTGCCAATTTATTCTTCTCTTTTGCCATTACAACACCCATTGACAATCCGAGTATCAAAGCAAATCCTAAAGATGAAAGCCCAATTGCAATAGAATATGGTGCTTTTTGTTTAATAATTTTAGTAATTGAGACATTAGGTCTATATATCAATGAATCGCCTAAATCACCTTTTGCTAAATCAGAATAAAAATGTATTAATTGAATATGCATTGGATCTCTAAGACCCAAATTTGTTAAAATCGCTTCCTTTTGTGATTCATCTAACTTATCTGTTCCCGCTTCACCAAAATAACCCTCTTCAGGCATCATTCGCATTAACAGGAAAACAACTGTAATTACGGCAATCAACGTAAGTATTGATCTAAAAAATCTTTTTAAAACATATTTACTCATTTTCCCTCCTTTTTTTTGCAAATATAACGAAGCCCAAAGGCTTCGCTATATCAATTTCTATTTCATTTTATTGAAAATTTCTTCTCTTTCAGCTTGCCATTTTGCTTGCTCTTCAAAATACTGCTTACTACTCATAGGCTCTTCTAAAACATGTTGTCCTTTGTATCTTAAGCTAGCAACACCAAATGGTGAATACTGTGATTCAAAAGGATTTAATTTTGAAGCAACATATCCGCCGCCACCAAGTCTATAAGGGATAACCCAAGCTTGTTCTATAACAAGTGCTTCTGCTTCAGCAAATAATTCATATCTTTTTTGTAAATCTACAGTTTCAGCTTTTGCTGCATTTACCATATTAACATATACTTCAAACATATTTACACCATTCTCATCAACTTGTGTAGTTGACTCAGGGAAATTATATTTATATCTTGAAGTTCCAGCACGTTCGTCTGATTCTGGATATAAAGTTGCAAATGGTTCAGAATATGTTTCTGGATCAGCATAATCTGGTCCCCAATTAACTAATTCTAATCCATAATTTCCATTACGTCTAGTATTTGAAGTAAATCCAGATGCTGGATATGGTAAAGTAAATACTTCAATATAATCATCACCTAAAAGTGTAGTTAATTGTTGTTGTACAACTTGAGCTCTATTTGTATTCTCAGTACTTCCTGTTGAATAAGGAACTACAACTGAAACAGGGAATTCTATTCCTTCAGCTTCAAGTTCTTTCATTGCTTTTTCTTTATATTCAATAGCTAATTTTGAATCAAATGAGTCTGTATCAGCAAATTTTTTCAATGATCCCATTTGAGTATAATCAAGTCCACCTTCGTTTACAAAGTTAATAGGAGTAATTGTATTTCCTATTTTATTTTCAGGATTATATGGTTCACCTGTTGTTAAAGCAGCAATTCTATTAAGACCATGGAATATAGATTTTCTGAAATTTTGGTTATTAACTGCAATTCTCCATTCATCTGGATTATAAGCATCATCATAATTTGGATCAAAATTTAATGCATAAAAATAAGTATAATAACTTGCAACTGCA
Source organism: Clostridiaceae bacterium HSG29 (assembly GCA_030377915.1). Lineage (GTDB taxonomy): Bacteria > Bacillota > Clostridia > Peptostreptococcales > Acidaminobacteraceae > HSG29. Next base: position 16,460 of record JAUCFZ010000012.1, on the reverse strand, counting down.
GGTCTAACCATATCTTTTTTCTTATCATCTTGCATCCACGCATCAATAGCACCTGAAGGTATATCAACTTGTGTAATATCTCCTCTTAAAAATAATTCTGGTCCAATAGTACTTGCTTCTTTATTATATTTATATTTAAGTTTTTCAATATAAACTTTGCTTGCATCCCAATAATTTTCATTTTTTACTAAAACTCTTCTATTTTGAGGTTCAAAAGTTTCCATAATATAAGCACCACTATATAAAATAGTATCATTGCTAGTTCCAAATGTATCTCCTACTTCAGTTAAAAAAGCTCCATTAACTGGGAAGAATGACGCATAAGAAAGCATTGATTCAAAATAAGGAACAGCTTTATCTAAAGTATACTCTAAAGTATATTTATCAATAGCTTTTACTCCAACTTCATTAAAGTCTGTAACTTCGCCATTATAATATGCTTCACCATTTTTTATTACTTTATAAGCAATATTTGCAGTTTTTGATCCACTATCAGGGTTAAATGTATATTTAAGTGCATCTACAAAATCATTTGCAGTTACATCAGCATATTCATCTCCATCACTTGTATACCATTTAACGCCTTCTCTAATTTTGAAAGTCCATACTAATCCTGACTCATCAGAAGACCATTCACTTGCTAAACCTGGAATTATTACACCATATTTATCATAATCAATAAGTGTATCTACAAAATTTGCAAATAAACCAAGTTCATTTGTAGAAGATGATACCAAATAATTTAAAGTTGTAATTTCTCCAGCATATACACTATTATAAATTTGCTTGTCTGAATATGAAATACCTTCAGGTGGAGCTGGTTCCTCTACTTTTGCTTCTGTTTTAGTACCACTATCTGTAGGTGTATCTTTTTTTGTATCTGTATCAACTGATTTACTAGAACACCCCGTAAATGCCAATATCAATACCAATACCATAGCCAATATTCTTTTCATATTTTCCTCCCTGTTTTTTTTAAGTTTTATATTGTTATTGTCTATTATTGCAATTTACATGCCAAAAGGTGAATCAGTCATAATTTTCTGAAAACTACCGTTTTTACAACAAAATAACAATTTAATGAACTCATATGAAATATCTTTTTCCGTATTTTCGGAACTTTAGTGGAAACTATGGCGAATTTCTCATATAAGCATTATTCCGTTAACGCGGAATATTTTTGTAAAATAAAAACTAATACTCAAATTTTGAATATTAGCTTTATATGTATTGATATTAAGGCATTATAATATTAATCATTTATTCCGTTATCTCGGAATTCTCTCTTTTTTTTATGGTTTTTAATTTATCGTAAAGTTTTGTCTTCTTAATTTTAAGAATTTTCATCGTTTTCATTTTATCATCATTGGTATAATCCATTACATTTTCAATTATTTCCAATTCTAATTCATTTAAACTATCTTTAAGAGGTTTTAAATACTCCTCTTGATTAATTAGATTCTTCTTATTAATTTTTACTTTAATATAATCTGACGTTATGATTTTATCATCACATAAATTAACAGCTCTTTCTAAAATGTTTTCGAGCTCTCTTATATTGCCAGGCCAATGATACACTCTTAATTTAGCCATTGCTTCACCTGAAATACGTTTTTCCTCAGTCCCTATTTTCATACATATTTTAGGAAGAAGATATTCAACAAGTTCGTGCATATCGTCAATTCTTTCTCTTAAGGATGGAATATGAATTGGAAAAACATTTATTCTATAATAAAGATCTTTTCTAAAAAGCTTGTTTTTTACATCTAATTCCAAATTCCTATTTGTTGCAGCAATAATTCTTACATCAACTTCTATTTCCTTATCCCCACCAACTTTATAGAATTTTTTATTTTGTATTACATGTAAAAGTTTTACTTGCATAGCTTTGGGTAAATCACCGATTTCATCTAAAAAAATAGTTCCTGAATCTGCCATTTCAAAATAGCCTTTTTTACCTTTTTGATTTGCTCCAGTAAAAGCTCCTTTTTCATATCCAAATAATTCGCTTTCGATAAGCGTTTCTGGAATCGAACTACAATTAACTTGAATAAATGGTTTATTTTTATTGTCTGAAGCATCATGTATTGCTCTAGCTAAAATACTCTTACCCGTTCCACTTTCACCAAGTAGTAGTACATTTGATTGAAATCTACTTGCTTTGTATCCCAATCTTTTTATTTCACTTATAATTTTACTAGATCCAATTATCTTAGGAAAATATTTTTCTATTATTTCGTTATCTTTTAATGATTTTGTTACTACTTTTAATTTGCTGTATGCAATATTCTTTTGAGTTTCAACACTTTGAAGCAAACTAATATCACTTAATAATAAATATGCTCCAACAGTTTTTCCAACTCTTTTAACTGGAAAAAAAGTACAACTTGAATATATACCGTTTAATTTGCTATTTTTCCCTTTAAATCCTAAATGTTCACCTTTTGCACAGCTTATAAACTCTTTAATTATTTCATTATTATCATGCGCTTCAAAAATATGTTTATTTATTACTTCTTTTATATTTATACCTACTTTTTTTTCACTAAAAAATTGTCCATTTAATAATAATTTCAAATCTTCTTTCCAAGCAGTATAGCCACCTTGTTGATAAAACTTCATTTCTTTTGTATCCTTATCTAAAACTACACAATTACTAAAATAATTATTATAATAATATCTATAAGATCTACTGTTTATCTTGATTTCAACACATCTATCAATATAATCTACTTTTGCTTTAAAATGCACACCTTCAAAATCATCTTCCAATGTTATAACGTCCATATATGCACCTGGTGCTTTTATTTTGCTTTTTCCATTTACATTTCCCATATATTTTCCAACTGCTAATACAGTTGTTCCTTCTTCAATATTATTAAATGTTAATCCTATTTTTTTAAAATCATTTTCATCAATACCTTCGTCATCAAGCCCAAAAGATGTATAAGCAATTATTACTATATCACCCTTTTCAATTTTTCCTTCATTATGGGGATAAGCACATTTTCTTTGTATTCCCATCATCTGTTTAGCTTTTTCATTATATTCTTGAATAATTCCATCTGAATCTATATAAATTAAACCATCATTCATATTATTTAAAAAATCTGAAACTAAAATCGGATATTTCACAAATAAACACCTCCTTATTTAAATATATCATTATTTTATATCGATTGCTACTTTTTGGCACGAAATATGCTTTAATAATTATTAAAGTATACATATAATAGAATTAAGGAAAAGAAAGGAAATGATATGATAAAAAACAATAACGATTTATTTTTTGATGGATGTAACACTGTTGAACTTGCAAAAAAGTACGGAACGCCTCTATATTTAATATCTGAAAATCATATTATTGATAGATGTAATGAAATAAAATCATCATTTTTATCAAAATATGAAAATACAAGAGCAATTTACGCTTCGAAAGCATTTCTACCTCTTGCTATGTGCAAAATTATTGAAAGAGAAGGACTAGGTTTAGATGTCGTTTCAGGTGGTGAATTATATACTGCTATAAAAGCCGAATTTCCAAATAAGAATATTGACTTCAATGGAAATAATAAATCAAGAAAGGAACTTGAACTTGCTGTTGATTATCAAATAGGAAGAATTGTTGTTGATAATCCATATGAACTTGATTTATTAATAGATATATGTAATGAAAAGAAAAAAAACATTTCAGTTTTATTTAGAATTGTTCCAGGAGTAACAAATGCAACTCATGAATATATATCAACTGGTCATAAAGATTCAAAATTTGGAGTTTCTCTTGAAGAAAATATTTTCTTTGATACTTTTGAAAAAGCAACTAATTCAAAATTTATTGATTTTAAAGGATTACATTTCCATGTAGGTTCGCAATTACACGATAATACATCGCATTTAAATGCAATTAAAATCGCCTTAAATCTTATTTTAGATATTAAAAACAAATATAATTTTGATGTTCAAGATTTAGATATAGGTGGAGGATTTGGTATTCATTATACTAATGAGGATAATCCAAAACCGTTATCATATTTTATTGATCCTTCGATGGAATTAATCGAATCATTCTGTAAAGAAAATAAATTAATAAGACCAAAAGTAATTATTGAACCAGGCAGATGGATAATTGGAGAAGCTGGTATTACAATGTATGAAATTGGTTCTATTAAAAAATCGCCAAGTTCAAAAAAATATATTTCAGTAGATGGTGGAATGTCAGATAATATTAGACCATGTTTATATCAAGCAAAATATGATGCAGTAATTGCAAATAAAATTAATGATAAGAATACTGATTTAGTATCAATCTCCGGAAAATTCTGTGAATCATCAGATATATTAATTAAAGATATAAAACTACCTATTACAACACCAGGCGATTATCTTGCTATCTTTAGTACAGGTGCATATAATTTCTCTATGGCAAGTAATTATAATAAAAATATAATTCCAGGTGTATTACTATTAAATAATGGTAAAGAAGAAATCATTGTTAAAAGACAAGATTATGATGATATTTTAAGAAATGAAATTATTCCAACGTCTCTAGGAGGAGCAAATGAATAAACCTAATTCGCTTAAAAAAAATGATAAAGTTGCAATTATTGCGCCTTCATCTTCAGCTGATTATAAACGCGTAGAAAAAGCAAAAGTTGCAGTCGAAGAATTGGGGCTTATCCCAATTATGTATCCAAGTTGCTATGAAAGACATGGTCATTTTTCTGGAACTGATGAAATCAGAGCAAAGGATATTAATGACGCATTTATCAATCCAGAAGTAAAAGGTATAATATGTTTAAAAGGAGGCTACGGTACTCCAAGACTTTTACCACTTCTTGATTATAATAATATTAAAAAAAATCCAAAAGTTTTTATTGGATATAGTGATATAACCGGACTTCATATAGCTTTAAATAAAATGTGCAATATGGTTACTTATCACGGGCCAATGGCTGCAGCAGGATTAATTAATAACACTGATGCTTATACAATGAAATATTTTAAAGATGCTTTATTTTCTTCTAAACCAATTGGAGTTCTTAATAATCCAGATAATGAAGAAATAACAACTTTAGTTGAAGGCAATGTAACAGGAGAAATAGTTGGAGGAAATCTTTCGCTTATTGTAAGCACTCTTGGTTCTAAATATGAAATTGATGTTAAAAATAAAATCCTTTTTATAGAAGACGTACATGAATCAAACTATAAAATTGATAGAATGCTAACATCTTTATCCCTTGCAAATAAATTTGAAGATTGTGCTGGAGTAATATTAGGTACTTTCACCGGATGTGAACCTGAATTAAGAAATGGAGTTCAAAAGGATTTAGATCTTGATGTAATTTTTAATGAAATTATTGTTCCTTTTAATAAACCTACAATTTTAAATTTCAGGGCTGGACATAATTATCCGCAACCAACATTCCCTTTTGGAATTAAAGTGAATTTAAATGCAACAGAAAAAACTGTTACATTTTTAGAAAATAGCAATAAGTAAATATTTTTAAGGAGCAAAATATGAATAATCTTTTTAGACATACTTATTTAAAAATAAATCTTGATAATTTAATTCACAATATTAATGAAATTAAAAATTATATATCTAAAGATGTCACAATTGGAACAGTTTTAAAAGCTGATGCTTATGGGCATGGTGCAAAAGAAATTGCTAAAGCATTATTTGAAAATGATATTACTTATTTTTTAGTTTCTACTTTATTAGAGGGTTTAGAATTAAAAAAATCAAATGAAAATTATAATGTATTTATTATGGGTCATACTCCTGATGAATACTTAGAAGAAATAGTTAAGAATGATTTAATATCTACTATATTTACTGTGGATCAGGGAATAATTTTAAATGATTTAGCAAAAAAATATAAAAAAACAATAAAAGTTCATATTAAAATAGATACTGGTTTTAATAGACTTGGGATGAAAGTAAATGACAATACCATTAAAAACATTAAAGAAATTAATCAACTCCCAAATATTGAAATGGAAGGAATTTTTTCTCATCTTGCATTAAAAAATAAGGAATTCGATACTATTCAATTTAACAAATTAAAAAAACTTATAAATTCTTTAAAAGAAGAAGAAATATATTTTAAATACAATCATATTTGCGATAGTATATCTACAGTTTTATATCCTGATTTTCAAATGGATATGGTTCGAGTAGGTGCAATAATATATGGTCTTGAATCGGAAGAAAAAGGTGTATTAGATATTAAACAAGTAATGTCTTTTCATTCAAAATTTTCCTATATTAGAGAAATAAAAAAAGGCGAATCAATTAGTTATGGTATGAGATGGACTGCTAAAAGAGATTCAATAATTGGTACTCTACCCTTTGGATATGCAGATGGTTATCCAAGAAATATGTATCAAAAAGGTTATATTTCTATTAATAAAAAACAAGCTCCTATTGTTGGAGTTATATGCATGGACCAATGTATGGTTGATTTAACCGATATTGAAAATTTTAATAAAAATGATGAAGTTACTATTTTTTCAGATGGTTCAAATAATTCTATTTCAATTGATGATTTAGCAAATCTTGCTAGTACAAATAAGAATGATATTGTTTCAAGATTTACAAAACGAGTTCCAAGAATTTACATTAAAAATAATGAAGTTTATAATATTAAAAACGAATTAGTATAAAGAGGTGTTTATGGATATTACTAAAAGAATAAATGAAATTTATGATGAGTTAATTGAAATAAGAAGATATCTTCATATGCATCCTGAACTAAGCAATGAAGAATATAATACTCAAAAGAAAATAATCTCATTTCTTAATGAAAATGGAATAGAGAATAATAAAATTGCTAATACAGGGGTCCTTGGTATTATTAATGGCAATAAATCTATAAATAAAACAGTTGCATTAAGAGCTGATATTGATGCTCTTCCAATTCAAGAGATAAATAAAGTTGATTATAAATCAAAAACAGATGGAATTATGCATGCATGTGGTCACGATGTACACACTACAATTCTTCTAGGCGTTTCAAAAATTCTTAATGAACTTAAAAATGATTTCTCAGGAAATGTTAAGTTGATGTTTCAACCTGCTGAGGAGACAACTGGTGGTGCCCTTCCTATGATTGAAGAAGGATGTCTAGAAAATCCAAAAGTCGATTATGTACTTGGATTACATGTTATGCCTTATTTAGAAACAGGTAAAATTGAATTAAAACATGATAAACTTAATGCTGCTTCAGATATGATAGAAATTACTTTTAAAGGTAAAAGTGGTCACGGTGCATATCCCGAAACCACTGTTGATGCAATTGTAATTGCAAGTCATGCAATTACTGCACTTCAAACTTTAACAAGCAGAAATATTTCACCACTAAATTCATGTGTTTTGTCATTTGGCACTATACATGGCGGTACACAATCAAATGTAATTTCAAACGAAGTTAAAATTACTGGTACTCTTCGTACTTTAGATAAAAAAACAAGAGAATTTGCACATAAAAGAATTAATGAAATCGTAGATTTTGAAACAAAAGTATTTGGCGGTTCTTATAATCTAAAAATTAATAATGGTTATGAACCATTAATTAATAATAATGAACTAATTGATATTATTAATGAAACTGCAATTTCTTCAATAGGTCACGAAAATATTGTTTTTAAAGAATTCCCTAGTCTTGGAGTTGAAGATTTTTCATATTTTTCTAATAGAGTTAAAGGTGCATTTTATCATCTAGGATGTAAAAAAGATAATCTTGAGACATCACTCCATGCTAATAACTTTGATGTAGATGAAAATTGCATTAAAACAGGAATTCTAGTACAAATAAAAACTACTTTAAAACTGCTTGAAGTCTAATAAATCAACTTATGCTTTCATAGTTTGTTAAATGTTAAACTTTTTTAATAAAATGGATGATGAAATTAATAATTAATGTTACAATGTAGTTGGAGTATCAGAAATGATATAAACATATATATATTAATAGTTTTGTTTTATTATAAGGAGGTAACAATGAGTAATCCAAATGTATCAGCTCACTTTGAGTCTAGGAAACCATCAGCTGTAAGATTGGCTCAAATGAAATACGAGGAACGCAAAGTTAAACCAGAAGCAGTAATTAATGTTGGAATAGGTAATGTATCTTTACCAACAAATCCAGCAATGCAGAAAAGAATGTTCAATTTAAATGCACCAGATAGTCCATTTGCTAATGGAGTTATCAGATATTCAACAACTGCTGGAACTGAGGAATGCCAAAATGCATTCAAAAATATTCTTGATTCTGAAGGATTTGATACTAGTAAATTACACATTCAAGTTACTGATGGTGGATCAGCTGGAATGGAATTATTATTAATTGGTCTTTGTGGTCCTGCTGGAACAGATGAGAAACCTTTAATGATGATTGATCCTGCTTATACTAACTATATTTCATTTGCTGAAAGAGTTGGACGTAAAACAGCTACAATAAAACGTGAATTAGGAGAAAACGGTTCTTTCAATTTACCAAGTCTTGAAAAAATAGAAGAAGAAATTAAAGCACATAACCCAGGAGCATTATTAGTAATTCCTTATGATAATCCAACTGGTCAATTATATGATTATGATGATTTAAAAGGCTTAGCTGATTTATGTGTTAAATATGACATGTGGATGGTAAGTGATGAAGCTTATAGAGAATTATATTACGACGATGAAAAACCATTAGTAAGTATATGGGGTTTAACTGATAAAGAAGTTCCAGGAATCGAAGGAAGAAGAATCAGTATTGAAACTGCTTCTAAAGTTTGGAATGCTTGCGGATTAAGAATTGGTGCAGTTATTACAGATAACGCTAAATTCAATAATAGATCTATTGCTGAATATACAGCTAATCTTTGTGCTAATGTAATTGGTCAATATATTTTCGGTGGACTTGCTCATGAAAGCAAAGAAGATATTGCTAAATGGTGTACAGGATTAAAAGATTATTATAAAGAGCAAATAGTAATGGTTTATAATGGTTTAAAAGAACTTGAACCTAAATTAATAGTTTCAAATCCAGATGCATCTATTTACTCAGTAATTGATGTTAGAAATGTTGTTAAACCTGGATTTAAAGCAATAGATTTCGTTCTTTACTGTGCTGGAGAAGGCGCAATAGATATTGATGGTGTTGAGACAACTTTATTAGTTGCTCCAATGAGTGGATTCTATAATACTGACGAAGGCGAATATAATCCTGGAAGTACTCAATTTAGAATTTCTTTTGTTGAAACACCTGAAAATTTAGCAAAAATTCCTGAATTATTTGTTAAATTATTAGAAGCTTATGAATCTCAAAGATAATATTAACTGAATGTTAAAAGCCACTCAAATGAGTGGCTTTTTTAGTATTAATATATAATATATCCATATGTCTGAGCAGGAATACTCATTGCAGTAGCTTGTGAACAAATTGTATTTATAAAATCTCCTTTTTTAACAAATCTATTAAATACAGTATTCTCTTTATCGGTGTGAATAACTATTTGATTAAGCATATCTGTACTTTCAAGAGTATCAGATAATGTAAATGAAATATCTCCATTTTCTCTTACATTAACTTCAGTTATATAGCCTGAATGGAAAGCCATTTCAAAATCACTAAATGAAACTTTTCCATTTTCAATATTTATTCCTTTTGAAAGTATTTCAGAGAAAAACTCGATTGGTACCATTGTTCTTCCATCGATAATTACTGGTGCAGAACTTAATTCAATTGGTGCCATTCTATTTTTAAAATATGAATTCTCTCCAATTTTAAAAGATGTCCATTGTGCACCTTTTATTATTTCAACAGATCTTGTTTCCTCATTCCATTTCACTTCATAACCCATTTTTTCTAAAGTAAATCTTAAAGGTAACATAGTAATATTATCTATAACTGATAATTCAACATCATAGTTAATTATTTCATTATTATATAAAACTAAATTGTCTGCATTGTTTTCTGATATTTTTATTTCTCCATTTTTATTAGAAACTATTAATTCTAAAGTCTCAACACTTTCGTATTCCCATGATCTCTTATAATTAAATTCAATTAATGTTAATGAACTTTTAAGAGTTTTAAAAGTAAATTCTCTTTTTCCACCAGCACCAATAAGATTTGTATCTGGTTCAATATAATTATCACTCACATATTCAATAGAATTTTCATCTATTATTTTATGTTCCCATATATATCCTGTTGTAGGATTCTCTTTAATAGTAATTGTAAATTCATTTTCATTTACATTAACTTCAAAATTTGTTTTGCTTTCTTCATATAATGTTGGAACCAATTTTTCAGATATTAACATAGGAGTTGCTGCATCAGCAAAAGAAATCACACCCGCTACTGCCATTATTCCAATCATCACCAAACTAATTACTTTTTTCATTTTATTACCTCCATAATAATATTCATATTTTTTATCTTTCTCGATGATTAGACGGATATAAAATATAAAAGTTCCAAAATAATTAATTAATTTAACGAATATTGAATGTTCATATAAAATTTGCTTTAGTAAATACTTTCTCCTTCATTATCGATTTTTAACCTTATTAATTTTATTTCAGATTCTATTTCCATAAATGCATTTACAATTTGAGGATCAAATTGAACACCCTTGCCTTCTTCAATAATTACACAACTCTTTTCATGTGAATATGCTTTTTTATACGGTCTAACAGAAGTAAGTGCATCATACACATCAGCAATTGCCATTATTCTTGCACTTAAAGGTATATTTTCTCCAGCTAATCCATCAGGATATCCTGTTCCATCCCATTTTTCATGATGTGATTGAGTTAATTCAATTCCCATTTTAATAAAATCATTTCCCGGATGTTCTTTATCAATTTGTCTTAATGCAGATGCTCCAATTTTGGAGTGATTCTTAATTTCATCAAATTCCTCATCTGTTAATTTTCCTTTTTTTAACAATATAGAATCAGGAATACCAACTTTACCAATATCATGAAGTGGAGCAGCTTGAAATATTGAATTAATAAATTCTTTATCTATTTCATTATCATAAATAGATAATTCCATTAATTTTTCTGAAATCATTTTGCAAAGAAATCTTGTTCGCTCAATATGTTCACCAGTATCGTCATCTCTATATTCAGCTAATTTAGTAAATGCGTGAATAACAGTATATTGAAGTTCTTCAATTTCTTTTGTTTTACTTATTACTAATGTCTCTAGTTGATTATTATATACTTTTATTTTATCTGACATATCTTTTAATTTTAAATGAGTACTAATTCTTGCTAAAGTTTCATTTTCTTGAATAGGTTTTGTAATATAATCTACACCACCTTCTTCAAAAGCCTTTATCTTGCTATCAATATCATCATTTGCACTTATAAAAATAATAGGAATAGATTCTGTTTTCATATCTGCTTTTAAATTTCTACAGACTTCATAACCATCCATTTTAGGCATTCTTACATCTAATAATATTAAATCGGGCAACTCAATTTGAACACTACGTAATGCTAATTTTCCACTTGGAGAAACACGCACTTTATAGCCCTCTTTATTTAGAATCTCAGATAGCAATTTCAAATTTTCTATTACATCATCGACTATCAATATTTGATATGGTTTTTTTTCTTTTTTTACATTTTCAAATATCATATTATTCTCCAATCAAATTTAAAATTGATTCATAATTATAATTTTTAGCTAATTTTCTTAAAAATCTGCTAATTCCCGGTGAACTTTTTTCTATTTTTATAATAACTTTTAATATTCTATCATTATCTAAAAGTAATGTAGCTTCTCTTAATTCATTTAGTAATTCATCACCTATTTTTTTTATTCCTAACTTATCTATAATATCACTTTCTATTGAAACATCATTGTCATTATATAGATATTTTACTCCAAGATGTTTTGATAACATACTAAAAATTTCATATTCATTAAATGGTTTTCTCATAAAATCATCAAAACCCGATTGTAAAATCACATCTCGTTGATTCTCCAAAGCATGTGCTGTTAATGCGACAATTATAGTCGATTTGCAAGCTTCATATTTTCTTATTTTTTCTGTTGCTAAGAAACCATTCATTTCAGGCATCCTAATATCCATAAAAATAAAATCTGGTACATATTTTTCACATAATTCAACAGCTTTCTTTCCATTTTCAGCAACTTTTACATTAAATCCAATGATTTTTAAATACGTTTCTAATAACTTCCTACTTTCAATTCTATCTTCAACAACCAAAATATTTATTTTTTCCTGATTAGGAACTAATTTTGAAATATGTTTTTTTTCATTATTAAATTCAATATCATTTGAATTTCCAACCTTAACTAACAATTCCAATTTAAACAAACTTCCTTTATTTAATTCACTTGTCACTGTTAAATCGCCATCTAATAATCTAGCATAATTTTTACTTATGCTTAAACCCAATCCTGTTCCACTCTGAACTTTACCAATTTTTGCTTGTGAAAAAGGATGGAAAAGTTTATCTTTATCTTCTTCTGAAATACCATATCCTGTATCTTCTACCTCTATAACTAATTTAAATTTATCATCTATATCTGATTTAAAACTATCAGTATAATATCTGACAGTAATATTACCTTCCTCAGTAAATTTAACCGCATTTCCTATTAAATTAATTAATATTTGGTTAAGCTTCGCTTTATCTGTAACAATATAATATGGAATATCATTAATTCCTTCCATTATTATATTTAATCCTTTGGATAGAGTTTTTATTTTAAATAAAGAATTAAGATTTCGAAATACCTCCATTAAATCAAAAGTTGATAAATCTATAGATATTCTTTCAGCCTCAATCTTAGAAATATCTAAAATATCATTTATTAAATCTAATAAATGTTCACCACTTTCATTAATTATTTTTAATTTTTCATATTGATCCGATGTTATTTCGCTCTCCCTTTGCAATAACTGCGAATATCCTAAAATTGCATTTAATGGAGTTCTTAATTCATGACTCATATTAGCTAAAAAACCACTTTTTGCTTTATTTGCTTTTTCTGCAATTTCTTTTGCAATTGAAAGTTCATCATATGCTAGTTTTAATTTTTTACTTGATTCAAATCTTTCATAAGTATATATTATTGATTTGCTTAATAACTCTGTATCTACTTTATTTTTAGTTAAATAATCTTGAGCTCCTTCTTTAACAGCTTTCATACCTAAATCTTCATCTTCTAACCCTGTCATAACAATTATTGGTGGAATATCTTTTTTACAGGTTTTTAACTCTATTAAAGCATCTATTCCTGACATTCCTGGAAATCCTAAATCTAATAAAATAATATCAAACTCTCTTTTTTTTATTGCTTCTTTTCCATCTTTAATTGTTTCTTGATGTTCAATTGAATACTTCAAACCGTTGGAATACTTTAACATCTCACGAATTAACCTTGCATCACCAGGATTATCTTCAATTTGTAATATTATTAATTCTTTATCTCTCATAATATTACTCATTTGGTAATCTTACTATTTCAAACCAAAATTGACCAATTTGTTTTACTATATTTGTAAATTGATCAAAATCTACAGGTTTGGTAATATAGCAATTAACATTTAAATTATATGAATCAATTACATCTTTATCCGCATTGGATGTTGTCAAAATAACTACGGGTATTCTCTTCAAATTAATATCAGATTTAATAATACTTAAAACTTCACGTCCATCTTTCTTTGGTAAATTTAAATCTAATAAAATCAAATCAGGTTTAACAACCTCAGAAAATTTTCCTTCTTTTTTTAAATATTTAATTGCTGATTCTCCGTCACTCACAATATTTAAATTATTTTTAATTTTTCCTTCTCTTAAAGCTTCCACAGTAAGACGTTGATCACCAGGATTATCTTCCACTAATAAAATTTCAACTACATCTACGTTATTTACTATCATTAGTCATCTCCTTTTTTTTAATAGAAAAACTGAAAGTTGTTCCTTTATCAATTTCCGATTTCACTTTAATAGTTCCACCATGATGATTTACTATTTTTTCACAAACAGCTAAACCTATACCATTTCCAGAATAGTCATTATTACCATGAAGTCTCTTAAAAACTTGGAAAATTTGCTCATAATATTCTGTCTTTATTCCAATACCATTGTCTGTAATTGAAATTTCCCAATAATCGTCAATATCTTCAAAATCTATCATTATTTTTGGATTTCTATCACTTCGATATTTTATAGCATTTTCGATTAAATTCTCAAATAACTGCTCTAATTGAATATCATCACCTATAACAGTTGGTAATTTATCATAATGAATTTCAACATCATTTTCACTTATTATAATTTGCAGATTATCAATTACATCAATAAGTATTTTATTTAAATCTACATAAGCGAATTCTTTTCCTTTTACTCCAATACGTGAATATTTTAATAAATCATTTACTAGTGATTGCATTCTTTTTGCTCCATCTACAGCAAATTCAATAAAATCATTAGCATCTTGATCAAATTTATCAATATATCTTTTTTCCAATAGCTGCATATAGCTTGTTACCATTCGTACTGGCTCCTGCAAATCATGAGATGCTATATATGCAAATCTTTCTAACTCATCATTTGTCTTTTTAAGTTCTTTTGTTCTTTTTTCTACTATTTTTTCAAGATTTTCCTTATAATTATTAAGCTCTTCTTCTGAATTTTTTCTGCAAATTATTGCCCATAATCCAGACATTAATAAAGATAATTGATGAACATCATTTTCTAAATAATCACTACTTTTATTTGCGACACCAGCTACAATTACAATTTTTTCTCCATCAAACACAGGTATATTCATATGCCGTTTTATATAAACATGTCCTTCAGGTATTCCTTTTTTCTTTGAATTCATACTAGCATAATTATTTGTTATTACTGCTTTTCGTTGTCTAATTGCTTCTCCCCATAATCCGGTTTTTTCAATTGGATAAACCATAGCTTTTTCCTGAACTTTACATTGCTCCATAGCGTAATCAGACCAAGCATGCATTGATAAAACACTTTCATCTTCACTCACAAAAGCAATATATCCCATCGTGCTATTTGTTAAATTAACTGCAGCATCTAAAGCAAATTTTATCAATTCATTTTTATTTTCACTTTTCATATTATTTAGTTTTATTAAAGTCTCTAAGCGTTCATTATTAAATTTTAAAACTCTTTCAGTATTTTTTCTATAAGTAATATCAAAAACAATTCCATCCCATACTATTTCATCCTTATTTATAATCCTTGGAGATGCACTTATCGAAATCCATTTTTTTTCACCAGAAGAAGTTTGTATTCTTACTTCAACATATAAATCGTGTATATTCATTAATGCTTCATCTTCTAATTCTTTTAAAATTTTCAAATCATCTTGATATATCTGATTATATATAACACTTGTACTTTCATTAAACGAACTCATATCTAATCCATGTATTTTCTTAACACCTTTACTAATAAATGTAAATTTTTTTGGTGATTTGCCATTTATAGTAGAAATTTGATATAAATAACCATTTGGTAAATTATCACTAAGTAAACTCAATCTTTTTTCATTTTTCTTTATTGTCTCTTTTTGCTTATACTCCATTGTAATATCATGAATTACTATTACAATCCCTTTTATTTCTTCATTATCATTAATAACTAGTGTACATGTATCAGTAACAATATATTCATTACCAGCTAGCGATTTTAATCTAATCCGTTTTGAAATATTATCAGTTATTTCTCCAGACAAAACTTTTTTAACTAAATTTTTAACTTGCCTTAATGTTTCAATATCGGTTAAATTAAATATATCATTAAAATCGCTACCAAGAGCTTCATTCAAACTATATCCCGTAAGCATTTCTGCTACAGGGTTCATACTAGTAATTTTCCCTTCAATATCAGTAGTAACTATTCCTTCTCCTATTGATTTAAAAATTGTTTTATATTTTTCTTTACTTTCCTTTAATTCATTTGTTCTAATATTCACCTTTTCTTTAAGTAATCTATTCCAAATAGTAATTAATATTATGAGTAATAAAAACGAGCTTAATATTGTCAATAATAATTTAATTGTTTTACTATTATCTTCTACTTCGTAAACTCCAAACCATTCATCATATATTTCATCATACTTTCCAGATGTTTTTATTATACTTAACCCTTCATTAAAAATAGCTAAATCATGACTATGTCCTTCCGGAACAGCAAAACAATACTTGCTTTGAATAATTGGTTCACCAACTGGTTTAATTCCTTGAATATTACTATTTTTAATTATTCTTAAACCTTGAAGTCTCGATACTATAGCACAATCAACTTTTCCTTGTTCTAATTCTTTAAGAGTTTTTTCAATTGAATTAGTAACAAATATTTTATCAGTTATCCCTTCTTCTACAATATAGTCGTGCCCAAGGTCATCTTCTAAAACACTTATTTTTTTATTTTTTGCATCTTCAATATT
>JAUCFZ010000166.1 GCA_030377915.1 Clostridiaceae bacterium HSG29 | reverse complement strand
TGATATATTATTCCCTCACCTAAGTTCTCAGCATAGAATTTTACATTTTCGTTAAAATCAGCTTCATAAGTTTCATCTATTTCCTCCGCATAAACTTTTTTAATAATTTTATTAAAAAAAGAACTCTCTTTTTCTTTTTTTACATATAAATTATTTAATTTATCAAAAATTTCTTTTTGATTCTTATCTAAATTATTATAATTATCACTCATCCACTGTAAATCATAAGATAAATCAATCGGTATATTTTCTTGATTTTTTTTAACTAGTTTATCATTTTTTTCAATTTTTCCATTAGATACAATTAAAAACTCTACTTTTTTTGAATGATATTCGGCTTCTTTCATATTTCCTTGTAAAAATTCATTTTCAATATTCTCAATTTCTTCTCTTGTCTTTGATTCCTCATATTCTATTTCATCATCGCTTATATTACTTCCAACATCATCAACTAACTCACTTTTGTTTTCATTAGTAGCTGAATTTACTATCTCATCTTTTCCTTTACTACAACCTGAAATTGAGAATACTATTAAAAAAATTAAACATAATACAGTTATTTTTTTTATCACAATACACCTCCAATTTAAAATTCACTCCTATTCATATACCCATTTTTATGAAATTTATTCATTCCACTATCATTTATGGTGCTAATTTTGACAATTACTTAACTATATGATAATATACCTAACTGTAAGGATTTTATATGTTTATATAAACATTTAATATATTATTAATTGATTGGAGGATATATATGGCAGGAATACCAAATTGCCCAAAATGTGATTCAGAATATACTTATGAAGATGGAAATCTTATTGTATGTCCAATGTGCGGTTATGAATGGTCTAATGAAATGGAAACTGAAGAGGAAAGAGTAGTTAGAGATTCAAATGGTACTATATTACACGATGGTGATTCAGTAACAGTAATTAAGGATTTAAAAGTTAAAGGTAGTTCTTCTGATTTAAAAAGAGGTACTAAAGTTAAAAGCATACGCCTTGTTGAAGATGCAGATGGCGGTCATGATATTGATTGTAAAATCGATGGATTTGGCGGAATGTACTTAAAATCTGAATATGTAAAAAAAATATAGCTAGCGATTAATCGCTAGCTTTTTTTTATTAAAATACCAATGACATACTCAAGTATTTCATTCATATTTATTGCATTACCATCTGTAAAATTATCAATCATTAAAGCATTATTCATTGTTCCAGTATATAAAATAGTAGCATTTATAGAACTTTCTGTATTAATAACACCTTTTCTTATTCCTTCTTCAATTATTTCTTGAACAAGAATAAATCTTTTACCAATATTTTCAAAAACACTTTTTTTAATATTATTTTTTGAAAAATCAGTAATCATTTGAACTATTTTTAATGTTTTTAAAATATCCATTTTTCTATTAATATCATTTTGTCCGATTACTCTTAATTTCTCTACTGGCGAATCTATGATCTCAATTTCAGAAATTATTTTTTCATGAGCCATCTCTAAATTATAAATAGTCATTTCCTGAACAAGTTCTTCCTTGCTATTAAAATATTCATAAACAGTTCCCTTGCCTATTCCTGAAAGTTTGGCAATTTCACTTATTTTTATATCATGAAATCCTCTTTCAGAAAAAAGTTCCCATGTTGTATTAAAAATCAATATTTCCTTATCTTTATATTTTCTCAAGAGCCTCCTCCTTTTTTAATGTTTTTCTATTAAACATTAAATATACAGTAGGAATTACAACTACAGTAAGAAGCGTTGAAAATAAAAGACCTCCTATTACAACTGTGGCTAATGGTGCTGTTGTTTCTGCACCCTCTCCAATACCTAATGACATTGGAACAAGTCCTAAAACCGTTGTAAGAGTAGTCATTAATATTGGTCTAAGTCTTACTTGTGAAGCTTCAACTACAGATTCTTTTAAAGTTTTTCCTTTACTCCTCAGAGTATTAATATAGTCAACAAGTACTATTGCATTATTAACAACAATTCCTGATAACATAATAACTCCAATTATTGCAGGTACATTTATTAATCTATTTGTAATAAATAAAGCAAATAAACTTCCTGTTAAAGCAAGTGGTAATGTAAACATAATAATTAATGGATATTTAATATTCTCAAATTGACTTGCCATTATCATATATACTAGTAAAATAGCTAAAATTAATGCTTGAGCAAGTGAAGAAAATGCATCAACTAAATCTTCTTTTTGTCCTCCTACTTTATATGAATAACCATCAGGAAAAGCCATTTTTTCAAGATTATTTTCAATATCATTTGAAACACTTTCAAGATCTCTATTAAAAATACTCATTGAAATTGTTACAGTTCTTACTTGATTAGTTCTAACAATTGTAATTGGACTTTTAACTATTTCTAGACTTTCCGTTAATTCATCTAATGGTACAAGACCATAAGGCGTTTCAATATTTAAAGCTCTTAATTTTTCAAGATTACCTCTAATTGATTCATCTCCAACAATTTTAATTGCAGTTTCCACACCATCTTTTCTATAATTTGTTAAAGTAGTACCTTCCGTTAAATCACGTATATATTGTGATATTTGTGAAGCAGTAATACCATAAAAAGAAGCTTTTTCACGATCAATTATAAGTTTTAATTCATCTTTTTCTTCTTCAAGAGAAGATGAAACTTCTCTAGTTCCTTCAACTTTTTTTGACATTTCAATTATTCTTTCAGAATAATCTTTTAAAACATCAATATTATCACCTTTCAACTGTATAGAAATTGGTGAAGACATTCCACCAAATCCTTGACTTTCTGTTGCACTAACATTTATTTTTGCACCAGCATAATCTTTTGTAATTTTTCTGATTTCATCTGCCATTTCAAAAGTACTTTTATCTCTATCTTTTAATGGTACAAGTGTTGCTGTTATACTTCCATTACTTCCAGATTCCGATTGAATAAGACCAAATCCTGATACTCCAACAACTGTATAAATAGATTCTATTTCTGATATTTCTTCAAGCTCAGATTCTATTTCATTAACAATTTTTAAAGTTGATTCAAATTTAGAACTACTAGGTAATTCAACAGTTATTTGAATACTACCTTCATCCATTGAAGGAATAAATT
>JAUCFZ010000165.1 GCA_030377915.1 Clostridiaceae bacterium HSG29 | reverse complement strand
AAATCCAATAAAATCAAATTCAGGAATTTATTTCTATAATGAATTTGATAATTATTCTTTTAAGAAAAATATTTTAACATTATATCTTAGTGAAAATGATAAAATTAAAGCTAAACTGCCAGATAATTTAAAACCTCAAGTAATTGGATTTCTTGAAAACAAAAAAATCAATGTAAAAAGATAGTCAAAATGAATTGACTATCTTTTTTAGTATATGAATTCTATTTCATAAGACATTTATTTAAATACATTCCTGTATATGAATTTTTAACTTTAGCAACTTCTTCAGGTGTTCCTTTAGCAATAATTTTTCCACCATTATCTCCACCATCTGGGCCTAAATCAATAATATAATCAGCAGATTTAATTACATCTAAATTATGTTCAATAACTACAATGGAATTGCCTTCACCAACAAGACGATCTAGCACTTCTATAAGCATATGTACATCTGCCATATGAAGCCCAGTAGTCGGTTCATCCAAAATATATAATGTTTTTCCAGTTGAACGTTTTGATAATTCTCTTGCTAATTTAATTCTTTGGGCTTCTCCACCAGAAAGTTGTGTTGAAGGCTGACCTAATTTAATATACCCAAGCCCAACATCAAATAACGTTTGAAGTTTCACCTTTATTTTAGGAATATTTTTAAAAAATTCTAAAGCCTCTTCAACAGTCATATCTAAAACTTCTGCAATGTTTTTATCCTTATATTTCACTTGTAACGTTTCTTTATTATATCTTTTGCCTTTACATACATCGCATTCTACATATACATCAGCTAAAAAATGCATTTCAATTTTTAAAAGGCCATCACCTTTACAAGCTTCACAACGTCCACCTTTTACATTAAAACTAAATCTTCCTTTTTTATAACCCCGTTTTTTCGCTTCAGGAACCATTGCAAAAATATCTCGAATATCATCAAATAATTTTGTATATGTTGCTGGATTAGATCTTGGTGTTCTTCCAATTGGAGATTGATCAATATCAATTACTTTATCAATAAATTCTAATCCTTCAATTGAATCATAGTCACCTGGCCTAACTGTTGATCTTCCAATTTCTTTTGCAATAATTTTATAAAGCGTTTGATTAATCAGCGATGATTTTCCTGATCCAGAAACACCTGTTACACATGTGAAAATTCCAAGTGGAATATCAACATTAACATTTCTTAAATTATTCTGCCTTGCACCTTTTAATTTTAATACATTATTAAATTTTCTTCTTTCTTCAGGAATTTTAACTTTCATTTTCCCCGACAAATATTTTCCAGTAATTGAAGCTTCATTGTTAATAATATCTTCTGGAGTTCCAATTGCAATTATTTCACCACCATGTTCACCAGCATAAGGCCCCATATCAACAACAAAATCTGCATCTATAATTGTTTCTTCATCATGTTCAACAACAATTAAAGTATTTCCAACATCCGTTAAATTTCTTAAAGATTTTAAAAGCATTCTATTGTCTTTTTGATGAAGTCCAATACTTGGTTCATCAAGAATATAAAGTACACCAACAAGCCCTGAACCTATTTGAGTTGCCAATCTAATTCTTTGTGATTCTCCACCTGATAGTGTTCCAGCACGTCTTGAAAGTGTAAGATAATTTAATCCAACATCAATTAAAAACTTTAATCTTCCTTTTATTTCCTTTAAAATTTCCTCACCAATAATCATTTCATTTTTACTTAAATTAACATTCATAAAGAAATCATATGCATCTTTAATTGACATTTCAACAACTTCACTAATACTTCTATCATTAAATGTTACAGCAAGTACTTCAGGTTTTAATTTCTTCCCTTCACAGACTTTACACTCATTTAATGACATATATTTTTTAATTCTATCTCTTGAATAATCTGAATTTGTTTCAATATATCTTCTTTCAAAATTATTTACAATTCCTTCAAAAGTTGCTTCTCTTTCTTGCTCACCTTCAGCAAAGTGACTATTAAAAGTAAATTTAAATTTTCTTTTTGAACCATAAAATATTTCTTTTTTTGCTTTTTTAGATAATTTTTTAAAAGGTGTATTTTCATCAAAACCATGAAATTCAACTATACTTTTTACTACAGATCTATAATAAGTATTATTCTGACTATTTTTATATGGTTCAATTGCACCTTCCTTAACAGATAATTCATCATTAGGTACAATTAAATCAGGATCTACTTTTAATTTAAAACCTAAACCACTACATTCAGGACACGAACCATACGGACTATTAAATGAAAACATCCTTGGTTCCATTTCAGTTATTCCTGCTCCATGAATAGGACATGCAAAATTCGTATTATAAAGTTTATCTTCACCATCAATAATATTTATAACAAGTCTGCCATCTGTTAGATTAAGAGCTGTTTCAACAGAATCAGCAAGTCTATTTCTAATGCCATCTTTAATTATTAATCTATCTACTACTACGTCAATATTATGCTTAATATTTTTATCAAGCTCAATTTCTTCATTTAAATCAAATATATCACCATCTATTCTTACACGAACATAACCTTCTTTTCTAAGTAAATTAAGTTCATTTTTATGTTGCCCTTTCCTACCTATTATTACAGGTGAAATAATTTGAATTTTTGTTTTTTCTTCATATTCCATAATATTGTCAACAATTTGATCAATACTTTGAGATGAAATTACACTTCCACACTCTGTACAATGTGGCACACCAATTCTTGCAAATAAAAGTCTTAAATAATCATATATCTCTGTAACAGTACCAACAGTTGATCTTGGATTATTATTAGTTGTTTTTTGATCAATTGAAATTGCCGGAGATAAACCTTCTATATATTCAACATGCGGTTTTTCCATTTGACCAAGGAACTGTCTAGCATATGAAGATAAACTTTCAACATATCTTCTTTGTCCTTCAGCATAAATTGTATCAAAGGCCAAAGATGATTTTCCTGAACCGCTTAAACCAGTAATTACTACAAATTTATCTCTTGGAATTTTGATATCAATATTTTTTAAATTATGTTCCTTTGCACCTTTTATTTCGATAAATTTTTTACTCATCTTTACCTTCCTTGATAGTTTTAATTCTATCCCTTATTTCAGCTGCTTTTTCAAATTCAAGATTTTCACTCAAAGCATACATTTTACTTTCTAATAAA